>JBILXG010000018.1:0-8653 GCA_044369465.1 Candidatus Planktophila sp. | reverse complement strand
ACCTCTCGAGATGTCATTGATCGCACCTCCTTCGGAATCACAGCAATCGTGCTCACCGCAGCGTGGCTAGGCGGGGAGATCAAGAGTTATCTCTCCCTAAAAATTCATCTACCATTGCCGCCTAAGGTCTAATCAGCGATGATGGAGCCAACGAAGGAGTTATACCGATGAGCAATAACCGCGAAGAGAATGCCCTCTGGTCGATCTTTGGATACCTCATCTCTGGACTTCTTTTCTGGGGCGGGGCTGGCTGGGCCGCCGATCGCTGGCTGGGCACGACCTACCTCACGCTTGTGGGCCTCTTGGTCGGTGCCGGTGGAGCGATCTACCTCGTCTGGCTAAGGTTCGGTAGAGAGTAAGCAACTTCTCACCTATTGGATTTCACACAAGAGAGATTTCCCCATAAGGTTGCCCTGCTTGTCACCTTCCCCGGTATCCCTGCTATCACATAGGAGTTTGTGTGCTCGCGTTAGTTCTTTCCGCCGCCGAAGACGATGGTTTCGTCCCGCCAGGCACCAAGGACTTCGACCTTCCTCCAATTATTGAAGGCGTTGAGTGGTTTACCAAGCCTGTACTTCTTGTCATGGTTTCAGTAGTTCTTATCTCAGTATTTTTCATTCTCTCAGCGCGTAAAGCAGCTGTAGTCCCAAGCAAATTCCAATTTGCGGGCGAGAGCATCTACGGATTTGTGCGTAATGACCTAGCTAAAGACATCATCGGTCACGAATTCATGCGCTTTGTTCCATATCTCTTCACACTCTTTGTATTTATCTTGACCAACAATATTTTCGGAATTGTGCCATTCCTCCAATTCCCGACGATGTCACACGTCGCATTCCCATATGTGCTCGCGTGTTTCTCATTCTTCGTCTTCCACTATGTCGGTGTTCGCAAGCACGGAATTGGTAAGTACCTCAAGGACATTGCGTTTATGCCAGGTGTACCAAAGCCTGTCTACATTCTCCTCACACCTATTGAGGTTGCAACATTCTTCCTTGTGCGTCCATTGACGCTCTCACTTCGTCTCTTTGCAAATATGTTCGCCGGCCACTTGCTTCTCTTGGTCTTTATCTTGGGCGGCGAGTACATGCTTAACGATTCGCTCTTGATTATGAAGCTCTTCTCACCATTCTCATTCCTGTTCGGTATTGCCCTTACATTCTTTGAATTTATGGTCCAGTGCCTACAGGCGTACATCTTCACCCTTTTGACCGCTCTCTATATCGCCGGCGCTCTCGCTGACGAGCATTAAGACGGTCAAGTAGTTCAGCACAACAAAACGCACCACCTAACGAAAGGTAAGAAAACATGGAAGGCACACTCAACCTGGTTGGTTTTGGCCTCTCAGCAATTGGTCCAGCTATCGCAACAGGCATGATCTTCG
This sequence comes from Candidatus Planktophila sp., assembly GCA_044369465.1. Lineage (GTDB taxonomy): Bacteria > Actinomycetota > Actinomycetes > Nanopelagicales > Nanopelagicaceae > Planktophila. The sequence goes on along the minus strand of JBILXG010000018.1, from coordinate 7,269 downwards.
CTGCATACATCAACGGCGTTGCTCGTCAGCCTGAAGCTCGTAGCGTTCTACAGCCAATCGCGTTCCTCGGATTCGCGCTCGCTGAAGCTCTCGCTCTCTTCGGACTAGTTCTCGCATTCGTACTATAAAAATATGCGAACAGTAATTAACGCTGCCGAGGAATTAAACCCGTTAGTTCCGCATACTTCGGAAATCATCGTCGGGTTTATTGCTTTCTCGCTGCTCTACTTTGTACTTCGCAAAGCAGTCGTTCCAAAGTTTGAAAAAGCTTTCAGCGACCGCACCAATGCGATTCAAGGTGGCATTGAACGCGCAGAGCAGGCTCAACTTGAAGCCCAGCGCGCTCTAGCTCAGTACAACGAACAGCTCTCTAGTGCACGCGAAGAAGCTCAGACACTTCGCGAAGAAGCACGAGTCCAGGGTGCTGCAATCGTCGATGAGCTTCGCGCAAAGGCTCAAGAAGAAGCATCTCGAATCACAGCAGCTGCTCATGCATCTATTGAGGCAGAGCGTCAGCAAGCAGTGACATCACTTCGCAATGAAGTCGGTGCACTCGCAGTTGAACTCGCATCAAAGATTGTGGGCGAGGCTCTTGAGGATCAAGCACGTCAGTCACGAATCGTTGATCGTTTTCTAGATGACTTGGAGAAGAGTAAGTAGTGAGAATCCATCTCGGAGGTAGCAGCCGTCAATCACTCGTGATTGCACGCGGCTCACTCGATGCTGCCGTTAAAGGCGTAAGTGCATCAACGGCTTCCGAGATCTCTACACACTTGTTCTTCGCAGCAGAAGTCTTTGCGAGCAAAACTGCTCTACGCCGTGCGATCACAGATCCATCGCGAGACATTGCCTCAAAGACTGCTCTGATCAAAGAACTCTTCGGATCAAAGATCGGTAAGGAAGCCTCAGATCTCATCTCTGGCATCGCCGCTCTCCGTTGGTCTGCAGGTAAAGATGTCATTTATGTACTCGAACAATTAGCAATCGAAGCAGAAGCTTCTGCTGCCAATATCAACAATGAACTTGATCGCGTTGAAGATGAACTCTTCGGCGCCTCACGTCTGCTTGTTGATTCTTCTGAGCTCCGTAGTGCACTCGTAGGTGGTGCCGGTGCAGATCTCAAGGCTCAATTGGTAACAGAAATTCTTACAAAGAAGGCATCTGCTTCAACGGTAAAGCTAGTGCGCGCACTTGTTACACAGCGTCGCGGCCGCAGTATTGAGGCAGCCTTTGCGCAATACCTATTCGGTCTGGCAAATCGTCGTAATCGTCTTATTGCAGTCGTTCGTACTGCAGCTCCTATCTCAGATGCCCAGAAGGTTCGCCTCTCTGGAGCGATCGAAAAGCAGGTAGGTCAACCAATTCGCGTCAATATCCAAGTAGATCCAACGATCATTGGTGGAGTCTCCATCACGTTCGCGGATGAAGTTATTGATGCAAGTATTTCTAATCGTCTTGCACACGCTGGTCGTGCATTGGCCGGAAAAAACTAAAGGGAGAAACACATGGCAGAGCTAAAGATCCAACCCGATGAAATTCGGGATGCCTTAGCGAATTTCGTTAAGTCATATGATCCAGGCGCGGCAGCACGCGATGAAGTAGGAACAGTAAGCCAGGCAGGCGATGGAATCGCTCGCGTTGAGGGACTTCCTTCAACAATGGCTAACGAGCTCCTGACATTTGAGAACGGAACACTCGGACTCGCACTCAACCTTGATGTGCGCGAAATCGGTGTCGTTATCTTGGGTGGAACTGAAGGAATTGAAGAAGGAACATCTGTAAGTCGTACTGGTGAAATTCTCTCTGTACCAGTCGGCGATGGATTCCTTGGTCGCGTCGTAGATGCACTCGGTCGACCAATTGATGGCAAGGGTGAAATCGTTGCTGAAGCACGTCGTGCACTTGAATTACAGGCTCCCTCTGTAGTTCAGCGCCAACCTGTTAAGGAACCTCTTGCAACAGGAATTAAGGCAATCGATGCGATGACAGCTATTGGCCGCGGACAGCGCCAGTTGATCATCGGCGATCGCCAGACAGGTAAGACAGCAGTTGCTGTTGACACCATCATCAACCAGCGCGAAAACTGGTTGACTGGAGATAAGAAGAAGCAAGTTAAATGTATTTATGTTGCTATCGGCCAGAAGGGTTCAACGATTGCAGCAGTAAAGGGCGCACTCGAAGAAGCTGGCGCAATGGAGTACACAACAATCGTTGCATCTCCTGCATCAGATCCAGCAGGCTTTAAGTACCTTGCTCCATATACAGGTTCTTCAATCGGTCAGCACTGGATGTACAAGGGCGAGCACGTTCTTATCGTCTTTGATGATCTTTCAAAGCAGGCTGAGGCTTATCGTTCAGTATCCCTACTTCTTCGTCGTCCACCAGGCCGCGAAGCGTATCCAGGCGATGTTTTCTACTTGCACTCACGTCTTCTCGAGCGTTGCGCAAAGCTCTCTGATGATCTTGGCGGCGGATCGATGACAGGTCTTCCAATCATCGAAACTAAGGGAAATGACGTTTCTGCCTTTATTCCTACCAACGTAATTTCGATTACTGATGGTCAGTGCTTCCTTGAAACAGATCTCTTTAACGCAGGTGTACGTCCTGCGATCAACGTAGGTATTTCGGTATCTCGCGTGGGTGGATCTGCACAGACAAAGGCGATGAAGAAGATTGCAGGTCGTCTGCGTCTTGACCTCGCTCAGTTCCGTGAACTCGAAGCATTCGCAGCATTCGGTTCAGACCTTGATGCAGTTTCAAAGTCACAACTTGAGCGTGGTGCACGCATGGTTGAACTCTTGAAGCAGGGTCAGTACTCACCATATTCACTCGAGCGTCAGATTGTTTCAATCTGGGCAGGTACAACTGGAAAGCTCGATGACATTGCAGTTGCTGATATTCGCCGTTTTGAATCTGAACTTCTCGACTTTATTGGTCGCGAACGTAAAGAAATCTTCACAGTGATCTCAGAGACTAAGCAGCTCGAAGATGAGACCGTTGCAAAGATGGAAGAGGCAGTTGCTTCATTTAAGAAGCAATTCAAGTCATCCGTTGCATCAGCAGTCAACGAAGCTGCCGCTGAAGCCCTTGATGGCGAAGCAGCTGAGCAAGTGACCAAGTACGTTCCACCGGCGGCGAAGAAGTAAAAAATGGGTGCCCAACTTCGCATATATCGCCGACGGATGAGATCCGTTAAAGCGACCAAAAAGATCACGAAGGCTATGGAGTTAATCTCTGCCTCTCGTATCGTTAAGGCGCAGCAACGGGTTGCAGCGTCAACTCCTTATGCAAATGAGTTGACCCGTGCGGTATCTGCAGTTGCATCATTTTCTTCAACCATCCACCCGTTGACCACACCTTCAGAGAATCCAAAGCGCGCAGCGATTTTGATTATCTCTGCAGATCGTGGAATGGCAGGAGCGTATTCAAATAATGCGATTAAAGAAGGAGAGCAGCTTGCAGCGCTCCTTCGCGAGCGAGGCTTGCAGACCGCAAACTTCCTTGTAGGGCGCAAGGCAGTTAACTATTACAAGTTCCGTAACCGCGATATCGCAGGCTCATGGACAGGGTTTTCAGATAACCCAACCTATGAAGATGCGCGCGCAGTTGCTGATGCTCTTATCGAGGCATTTCTTGCAGATGCTCAGACCGACATCACCGGTGTTGATGAGATCCATATCGTCTACACCGAGTTCAAATCAATGTTGACTCAGAACGCAATGGCTAAGCGCATGCTGCCACTAGAAGTTGTTGAATCATCAACACCTGCTCCTGCTGGGCTTCTGCCTATGTATGAGTTTGAACCAAATGCAGGAGAAGTTCTTAACGCACTTCTTCCTCGCTATATCCAAGCAAGAATCTTCAACGCGATGTTGCAATCAGCTGCCTCTGAGCATGCTGCTCGTCGTCGCGCTATGAAGTCAGCAACTGACAATGCTGATGAGTTAATCAAGTCGCTCACACGACTTGCGAATGCGGCTCGTCAAGCCGAAATTACCCAGGAAATCAGTGAAATTGTTGGCGGCGCAGACGCGTTGTCATCAGCTAGTGCAGGGAGTGAATGATGTCATCAACAGGTAAAGGCCGCGTAGCCCGAGTTATTGGACCGGTGGTGGATATTGAATTCCCCGCGGATTCAATGCCATCGATCTTTAACGCGCTTCACGTAGAGACCACCATGAGTGGAACTACACGTACCTTGACGCTAGAAGTAGCACAGCACATTGGTGACAACCTCGTGCGCGCTATCTCTATGCAGCCAACAGATGGAATGGTCCGTGGTGCTGAAGTATCAGATACTGGCGCTGCGATCTCTGTCCCTGTCGGCGATGTCACCAAGGGTCACGTGTTCAACACACTTGGCGAATCCCTCGACGTTCCAACATCATCTCTTGATATCAAGGAGCGCTGGCCAATTCACCGTAATGCACCAGCATTCGATCAACTTGAATCAAAGACAGAGATGTTTGAGACAGGTATCAAAGTTATTGACCTTCTCACACCATATGTAAAGGGCGGAAAGATCGGCCTCTTCGGTGGTGCTGGTGTAGGTAAGACAGTTCTTATTCAGGAAATGATTTATCGTGTAGCTGAAAACTTCGGTGGTGTATCTGTATTCGCCGGTGTTGGTGAGCGTACTCGTGAAGGTAACGACTTGTTCCTTGAAATGACAGAGACTGGCGTTATCAATAAGACTGCCTTGGTCTTCGGTCAGATGGATGAGCCACCTGGCACGCGTCTACGTGTGGCACTTTCTGCACTCACAATGGCTGAGTACTTCCGCGATGTTCAGAAGCAGGACGTTCTCCTCTTCATCGATAACATCTTCCGCTTTACTCAGGCAGGTTCTGAAGTATCAACACTTCTCGGCCGTATGCCATCTGCTGTGGGATACCAGCCAACTTTGGCCGATGAAATGGGTCAGCTACAGGAGCGCATCACATCAACACGTGGTCACTCAATTACATCTATGCAGGCAATTTACGTTCCTGCAGATGACATCACCGACCCAGCTCCACACACAACATTCGCCCACCTTGATGCAACAACAGTGTTGTCTCGTCCGATCTCAGAGCTTGGTATCTACCCGGCTGTGGATCCACTTGACTCAACTTCACGCATCTTGGATCCACGCTACATCGGTGAGCAGCACTTCCGTGTTGCAAACCGCATTAAGCAGATCTTGCAGCGTTACAAGGATCTTCAAGACATCATCGCTATCTTGGGTATCGATGAACTTTCAGAAGAAGATCGCATTCTTGTAGGACGCGCTCGTCGTATCCAGCGCTTCTTGTCACAGAACACATTCGTGGCAAAGGTCTTTACAGGTATCGAAGGATCATTCGTTCCACTCTCAGAGACAATCGAAGCATTCGAAGCTCTCGCAGATGGAAAGTACGATCACATTCCTGAGCAGGCATTCTTCATGTGCGGTGGCCTCGACGATGTTGAGCGCAAGGCTGCAGAATTGACGAAGGCATAACAATGGCACTTACCGTCGCACTAGTATCGCCAACACAGAAGGTGTGGAGCGGAGAAGCAACATTTATCTCAGCTCGCACCACAGAGGGTGACCTTGGAGTTCTTCCAGGTCACGCTCCTCTGTTTGGCGTACTAGTCGACGGAGCCGTGAGCATTAAAGGCGTTGACGGTAGCGTGAAGGAATTTAACGTCAGTGGGGGATTCTTATCTGTTTCAAACGATCGTGTCTCGATTCTTACAGAGAGCGTTAATTAACCCTAAAGATTGTGCTCGGTCTGAATTAAGCGGACCGTCTTTGACTTTCCACGCATAACGAGTGAGTTACTGGTCGCTCCAAATTTTGTATATCTGACACCTTGAACCAATTCCCCATCGGTAATTCCTGTGGCTGAGAGAAATACATCATCAGAGTTACAGAGATCAGCGGTCGTGAGTACGCGAGACTCCGTCACTCCATCTTTATGAAGCTGACCTTGAATCGCACCACCGAGGCAGATCATGGCAACAGCGGTGATAACTCCTTCAGGTGTGCCACCAATTCCCATAAGTAGATCAATTCCGGTATCTGGTCGCGCGGTTTCAATCGCAGCAGCAACATCTCCGTCCTGAATTAATTTAATTCTGGCACCAGTTGCTCTGATCTCTTCGATAAGTCCATGATGGCGAGGGCGGTTGAGAACGACGACGGTAATGTCACTCACTTTCATTGATTTTGCTTTGGCGACTGCTGCGATATTTGTCGCAACAGAGGCGGTAATGTCTATGACAGATGCTGCTTCAGGGCCCGTCACGATTTTGTTCATATAAAAACTATCCTGCGGGTCAAACATTGAACCTCGTGGCGCTAACGCGATTACGCTAATTGCGCCATTCATTCCTTGAGCAGTCAGCGATGTTCCATCAATAGGATCAACGGCAACGTCACAGGTAGGGCCATCGCCATTTCCGACGTGTTCTCCGTTATGAAGCATCGGTGCTTGGTCTTTCTCGCCTTCACCAATAACAACTATTCCAGACATATCAACGGTGTTAATCATTGTGCGCATTGCCTTGACTGCAGCGCCATCAGCGAGATCTTTCTCGCCTCGACCTACCCACGGTGCTGCAGCAAGTGCAGCAGTCTCTGTCACACGAACCAACTCAAGAGCTAAGTTGCGATCTGGAATCATGGGCTTTACTCCCTCGTCACATCTGCGCCAAGTGCGCGTAACTGCTCTGCAAACTCAGGGTACCCACGATCGACGTGAAAAGCGCCGTCAACAGTGGTCACACCTTCTGCCACTAGCGCTGCCAGTACTAATCCAGCACCTGCGCGAATATCTGTTGCCTCGACTGGGGCACCTGAAAGCTCAGTAATTCCATGAATGGAGGCGTGATGGCCATCAACATGGACCTGTGCACCGAGACGGCTTAATTCATTAACAAACATAAATCGTGACTCGAAGACATTCTCGGTCACAAGCGAATCTCCATCTGCAATCGAATTCATCGCGATAATGAAGGGCAAAAGATCCGTTGCAAATCCAGGATAGGGAAGCGTTGCAACATCAACCGCGGTTGGACGTTGCTCCATCTTGACGCGCACACCATCAGATGTCGAAGTAATAATTGCTCCAGCGGAAGCTAACTTTTCAAGCATTACTTCCATGTGATCAGCACGAGCGCCGTGAATCGTGATGTCACCTTGTGTCATCGCGGCTGCAAATGCCCAAGTACCAGCAATGATGCGATCAGTAACGGTCACGTGATGAGCCGGACTCAACTCTTTAACACCAGTAATTGTGATGA
>JBILXG010000138.1:0-2783 GCA_044369465.1 Candidatus Planktophila sp. | reverse complement strand
TCCACTCTGGGGATGTAACAGTTTCAGCAGAAGTTGCCACAATCTTTGATGACATTGTAAAACTTGGCGGACAGGTTGAGATTCTCGTAAACAATGCGGGCCACTTGTTGGTTAAGCCAATTTTGGAGACAACAGAAACCGATTTGCGAGAGCTTTTGAACGTTCACGTTATCGCGACTCTTTTATGCACCCAAAAAGTTGTACCACTCATGCAGAAGAATCAATACGGACGAATCATAAACATCGTCTCTGCAATGGGGCAAGGAGCAAGTGAGTTCACATCACACTATCAAGCAGCAAAAGCGGCACAACATTCACTATCGAAGAGCTCTGCAATAGCTTTCCGAAAGGATGGAATCACTGTTAACTCAGTTTCTCCTACAACAATTGATACAGAAGTCTTCCACTCTAACGATGCAAACTATAAAAAGTATTTGGGGCATTCAGCAGCCGAAGAATTAGCAAAACGACAAACATCAACAGCTAAAGGATTAATCCGTGCGGACGAAGTTGCCCGTCTCGTACTATTCCTTGTGTCTCCTGAGTCAGGTAATATCACGGGCGAGGTAATTAGTATCTGAGAGAGGTACAGGGCAAACCATGAGTGCAAAACCTGAGCTGCTTCTTCAATCTGACGCCGAAGTCGGCGAAGGTCCAATTTTTCTGGGGGATTCGCTTCTTTGGGTTGATATTCCGGTGGGCAAAATTCACGAAACAAATTTGCAGACTCTTCAGACCGAAACCATCACCTTAGATACTCGCGTTGGCGCTGTTGCACCCTTTGAAGCGGGTGAAAATTTCGCAATCGCTTGTCAAGAAGGTTTTGCAATTTTCGCCGATGGAAAATTAGATATTCGTAATCCATTCCTTGCAGATCCTGATTTCCGAATGAATGATGCTAAGTGTGATGTTCGCGGAAGATTCTGGGGCGGTAGTTGTCAGATGGGATTCGAACCTGGCAAAGGCAAGTTACATCGCTGGGAAGGCAAGAACAGCAATAAAGTGATGGTTGAGAACTTAACTCTGCCTAATGGAATTGGTTGGAACTACGAGAATACCTTGATGTATTTGGCAGATAGCATGGCAAAGAAAGTCTATGTAAGTGACTTTGATTTATCAGATGATTTTGTTCCTCGTTTCCGCGAATTGATTTCTATCGATTCAGGTGTGCCAGATGGACTTGCCGTAGATATGGATGGTTGCGTCTGGCTGGCGGTCTGGGGAGGTAGCGAGGTTTTAAGAATCTCGCCACAGGGCACAATTCTTGAAGAACATAAATTCCCGGTAGCTCAACCATCAAGTTGCGCCTTTGGCTCTGATGGGACTCTGTATGTGACGTCAGCTCGAGCAGGAATTTCAGAAGCTGAATTATTAAATCAGCCTCTTGCAGGATCGCTTTTCACGTTATCTACTTCGACTACTGGTGTACCGGTTGCAGGATTTAAGGAGTCACGATGAGCCATCTACGGTTAAAGAGTTCAGAGCTAGAGGTAGTTATTGATGCCACATATGGCGCGGATATTCTTTCGATTAAAACTACCGACAAAGCCCACGAGGTACTTCTCCAAACTCCTTGGGCAGATCGTGCAGAGGCAGTGATCAAGGGAGAGCAGAGAAGTATTTACCTCGAGCCACAAGCACATTGGATGGAGGGTTATCGCGGTGGATGGCAGATGATCTGCCCGGTTGCCGGACCTGCAAGGGTCATTCATGGCGCACCAGTTGGTTTCCACGGAGAAGCTGCGATTTCTATTTGGAAGGTAAATAATCTTGAGACCGCAAGTGCACGCATGCAATTGGATCTCTTTTCGCTGCCAATCCGTATTGAGCGCGAAGTTTATGTGAATGGCAATGAAATCGAAATTTCCGATGTCATCACAAACCTAAGTAATGTCGAATTAGAGTTTGACTACTCAAGCCACCCAGCATTTGGTGGAGCACTCCTTGAAGGAGAAGTAACAATTGAGACTAGTGCACGGAAGTTTCACCTAGATGACGAGGTAGTTAGCCCTCACGGCAGCTCAGGTTCGACTCACGATTGGCCACTCATTAAAGGTGAGAACGGAAAAGTTCTAGATTTAAGTCGTTTACCATCCCCACCCACACAACTTGGTGTTTTTGGTTGGCTCTCCGATTTCGGAAACAAGAAATGGTACCGAGTTAAAAATATTGACAAGAACATTTCTCTTGAATTGGAGTGGGAATCTGAGTTCTTAGACTTTGCCTGGTTCTGGTTGGAGTTTAATAGCAATCTAGGATCTCCATGGTTTGGAAATGTTCGCACCTTTGCGATCGAACCTTCAAGCACTCAGACCAGTGGCAAGAATCGCAAGAGCATTTTGCAACTTCGCGGGAATCAAACTACAACTATCAAACAAATAGTAAGGATTACTAGTTCGTGAAAATTCTACTTACCGGTGCAGCTGGTCTCATCGGGAAAGAGGTCGCAAAAGGCCTGGTCTCAGCTGGTTTTGATGTCATTGCGACGGATCTAGTAAAAGACGATCATTCTCCAGCACAGAGCTTTGTAGTGGGCGATCTTCTCTCGAGTGACTTTATCTCGCAGCTAGATTTTTCTTGTGACGCCATAGTGCATCTGGGTTCGATTCCAAGACCAGGTATTGCCTCTGATGAAACGGTCTTACATAACAATGTGATTGGCACCTATCACGTCTTTGCTTCTGCGGTAGAGAAGAATGTGCCACTTGTTATTTATGCATCAAGCCTTTCAATCTATGGACTGGCTTGGTCAACAGGGACGTCGCCAGATTATGTTCCAGTTG
>JBILXG010000136.1:0-2809 GCA_044369465.1 Candidatus Planktophila sp. | reverse complement strand
TGAGATCTCCTGATGTCGCAGTAATGACGATGAGCAAACCGGCTGCAGCTCCATAACGCCAGTCATCTTTGAGGATGTAATGAAAGGCGATCGCTCCCCCGATTGTTGTTGCAATCAGTGAGCCGATGAGGCCTTCCACTGATTTCTTAGGACTAATTTTTGGTGCAAAGCGATGCTTTCCAATCAGTACTCCAACGATGTAGCCAAAAGTATCGTTGCAGCCAATTAGAATTAAAAATGTCATGATTGCAGCGAGTCCATTGCTTGGCCGCGCGATCAGGACTATAAATCCTCCGAGAAATGGGAGGTAGAGCAGAGCCAATCCTGTAGAGCTTGCACGCTTAACGAAGTTCTCTGGGCCATGTCGCAGGGAAAGCAGAAGGATGAGGGTAAAGGCGGCAGCCAGCGAAAGAACTAAACCGTTAATTCCGGCAAACCAGGTTGAGAGTGAAATCGTGACCACTGCCACGGCTAAAGTGCGGAATGAATTAACAAATCCAACTGAAGTCAGCGCTGCCGATAGTTCTTTTGTAGCTAATACCAGTGCCAGCGCAACTAAGAATGCAAAGGCGGTGCGCTCAAAAGCGAGAGATAACCAAATGAGTGCGATCAGGCTTAGCCCGACTGCAATCGAAGGAAGAAGTTTGCGACCTGCGCGAGCGTTTATTGCTTCGTTAATTGAATGTAGATCGCTCACGAGAAGATTATTGAACTCTAGACTTCTAGAAGTTCGGTCTCCTTATGCTTGAGTAACTCATCAATCTTCGCCACATGTTCTGCAGTGATCTTCTCGAGTTCTTTCTCACCGCGAGCAATATCATCTTTTCCGATATCGCCATCTTTCTCTAACTTCTCCATAGCCTCTTTAGCGCTACGGCGAATATTGCGCATAGAAATCTTCGAATCCTCAGCCTTAGTCTTTGCAACCTTGATGTAATCCTTGCGACGCTCTTCTGTCAGCTGTGGGAAATTAACGCGGATGACAACGCCATCTGTCTGAGGGTTAACTCCAAGATCAGAATCGCGAATAGCCTTTTCAATAGAAGACATCGCACCTTTATCAAAGGGAGAGACAATTGCCATACGTGATTCAGGGATCTGAATCGAGGCGAGCTGAGATAGAGCGGTATAGGTTCCGTAGTAATCAACCATGATCTTGTTAAACATTGCTGGGTGAGCACGGCCGGTACGAATAGCGCCAAAATCATCTTTCGCGACTTCAACCGCCTTATTCATCTTCGATTCAGCATCAGCTAGAAGCGTTGCTACATCTGCCATGGCTATTTCCGTCCCGTTCGTAGATCGATCAAGGTATCAACTCATCGCTTATGCGACGAGCGTTCCAATCTTTTCGCCACGTACTGCGCGGCCAATATTTCCTGCTGTCATTAAGTCAAAGACGACGATTGGAAGTGAATTCTCGCGACAGAGACTAAATGCCGCTGCATCTGCAACAGCTAAAGACTTCTGGAGAACTTCATCGTAAGAGATTGTGTCGTACTTAGTAGCTGTTGAATCCTTACGTGGATCTGCGTTGTAGACCCCATCTACTCCACTCTTTGCAAGAAGGAGCGCCTCTGCACCCACTTCAAGTGCACGTTGAGCTGCAACAGTATCTGTTGTAAAAAATGGCATTCCCGCTCCAGCGCCGAAAATTACAACGCGACCCTTTTCAAGGTGGCGGATTGCGCGGCGTGGAACATATGGTTCTGCAACTTGTCCCATAGTGATTGCAGTTTGGACGCGAGTATCAACGCCCTCTTTCTCAAGAAAGTCTTGGAGAGCAAGGCAGTTCATTACCGTTCCGAGCATTCCCATGTAGTCAGCACGTGAGCGCTCCATGCCACGTTCAGAAAGTTCTGCGCCTCTGAAGAAGTTACCGCCGCCCACAACAATGGCGATCTGAACGCCCTCGCGAACCACTGCGCTAATTTGTTTTGCTACATCGGCCAAAACATCGGGATCAACACCGATACCTTTTTCGCCACCAAAAACTTCTCCAGAAAGCTTAAGGAGCACCCGCCGATACGAACCTCTTGTACCGGGCATTAGGTGCTCCTTTCGCTTAGTGAAACTTTATGCGTGAAGTCTACTGACCTACGCGGAATCGGTGGAACTTCTTGACGGCGGTTCCTGCCTCATCAAGGATCTGCTGCACAGTCTTCTTGGCATCCTTAGCGAATGCCTGCTCGAGCAAGCTAACTTCCTTGACGAATCCGGTAACGCGACCTTCGATGATCTTTGAAAGAGCAGCCTCTGGCTTGCCTTCTTCGCGAGCCGTTGCCTCAGCAACGCGGCGCTCGTTCTCGATCAAATCTGCAGGTACGTCATCGCGATGTACAAACTTAGGTGCGAATGCTGCGATGTGCTGTGCAACATCCTTACCAACTTCGACCGCTTCCTTAGCAAGTGAGACGAGAACGCCAACTTGTGGTGGAAGATCTGGGCTTGTCTTGTGAAGGTAGAGACCAACTGGTCCTTGAATCACAGCAACGTTACGTACTTCAATCTTCTCACCCATAGTTGCATTGCCCTCATCGAGAACAGCCTGGACAGTCTTTCCATTAGACATAGTTGATGCAAGAAATGCCTCAACATCTGCGCTCTTAGCTGCCTGCAGGTGCTCAACGAGTTCATCGCCTAGTGCGATAAAACGCTCGCCCTTTGCAACGAAGTCAGTCTCGCAGTTGAGTTCGAGCATGACACCTAGGTCACCTGAGACTCGTGCAACAACAAGACCATTTGAAGTAAGACGACCTTCGCGCTTTGTAACGCCCTTAAGTCCCTTTACACGAATGATGTCTAGGGC
>JBILXG010000137.1:0-2809 GCA_044369465.1 Candidatus Planktophila sp. | reverse complement strand
ATGCAATCCGTTGCATCCAGACAATTGAGGTTATGGCTGCTGAATACGGCATCACACCAATCTTTGCCTCTGAAATCAGCGAGTTAGGATTTGAAAAGAATAGTGAAAAGGCACTTGATTACGCGCTCCATGTGATGAATGAGAATAAAACATCAGTCATGTGTAGCCACAATCCGGTCTTGCCAAAGCTAGTTAAGAAGTTAATTGGAAAGAAGAACTTCAAACGAATTTCTGCTGAGTTAAAGCCCGGAGATTCTTTTGTCTTGCATCATCGCAACGGCGAAGTGATTGCAGTCGATTGGACCCCAGCACCTAAAGGCGAAAAGAGCGAATAACTCTTACTTTTCCATCCAGTCGAGCCACTTGAGAACGATTCCTTCTCGCAGTGCCCAAGGACAGATCTCTACCTCTTCGATCTTGAGGTGACTCATCACTGCCTCTGCAACGATGGCACCTGCCAGCAACTGCTTAGCTCGGCTTGCTGAAACACCCGGGAGTGCTGAGCGTTGTGAGTTAGTGAGGTCTTTAAGTTTTTCGATCGCAGCCACAAGCGCACGGTGTTCAAGTTTTTTCGGACTATCGCTATACCAATGATCGGTAAGGCGAGCTAAGGTCCTAAAGGTCTTACTCGTAGCGACGATGCGATCTGCTTTATGGACTAAAAGTTCACCAGAGACAGATTGGGATACTTTCTCCCGAGAAAATTGCGTGAGCGCCTTGATGCTCTTACTCGTATACGGATCACCCGTTAGAAATTCTCGGGTCATTCGTGCTGCACCGATTGGTAGCGAGAGAGTTGTACTAGCCGATTCATCGTTGCCGACAGCCATCTCAAGTGAGCCGCCACCAATATCTAGGACAAGAAGCCGTCCAGAAGACCAGCCAAGCCAACGACGTGCAGCTAAAAATGTAAGTTGAGCCTCTTCGTCGCCAGAGAGAATCTGAAGTTCAATTTCATGAGTCTTCTGAAGCTTTTCAATGATTTCATTTCCATTATTTGCCTCACGAATTGCAGAGGTAGCAAATGCGAGGATCTCTTCACATTGGAACTCTTCAGCATGCTTGAGCACTTCTGTAATCGCGTGATTAAGTAACTCGAAGCCCTCATCTGTAATGTGGTTTTCTTTATCGAGGTATTCAGTGAGCCGGAGCTCAAACTTCTGGCTCGATGCTGGCGTGGGGCGGGCTCCAGGATGGGCATCGACGACTTGTAGATGGATCGTGTTCGACCCCATATCAAGCACGCCTAGTCGCATGGACGTAACCTAGTCCACACGCCGCGATTTTCTAATTATCCGAACGCCTGCAATAATTACGCCTCGTTGCGCCTTGCGCAACAGGCCTCCCTAGCTCAGTGGTAGAGCATCCGCCTTGTAAGCGGAATGTCGTCAGTTCAATCCTGACGGGGGGCTCCACGCAACAACTGTGAGAGTTTCAAATCTATCGGGCACATTTTTTAGCGGTTCTCTGTGAAAGACAATCTCTGATTTCGCAATCTCAATCTTTATATTCATCGCCAGAAATGTTTCAAGGAATATTCGAGCCTCTATCTCTGCAACATGGTTGCCGATACATGTATGTGGACCAAAGCCAAAACTCAGATGTGGGTTGCGCTCTCGATTGAGGTCAATCTCAAATGGATTGGTAAAGACTGTCTCATCAAAATTTCCTGAGATAAAACTCATTGAAATATATCGATCGGCAGGAAGATCATCTGTGGAACTCTCAGGGACTGTTGTGCGATTCATTGCTGGTAGTGGTGAGAGGAAGCGAAGAAGTTCTTGAACTGCCCTTGGGATAAGTTCAGGGTTTTCTCTCAATCGATCTGCATCCTCCGGATGTTCTGCAAAGTGCCAAAGCGAACCGGTGAGAAGTTTAATTACCGTATCGCGGCCGCCAGCTAAGAGAACACCAGCGATACCTCTAAATTCATTTTCAGAGATCTGCTTACCTTCTATCTCTAAGGCAGCGATCTCTTGCCAGATATCTTTCGAATCTCCTTGCAGCGCTTCCTGATAGATGCGATCTAAATAGCGATGCAGAACTGCACCATCTCTTACCTCTGATTCGGCCGTCCACACATCAGAACCCCATGAAATCCATTCAGCAACATCCTGTGGCCTCTTATATATAACACCCAGATTTTCCATCACCAATGGCAGAGCTAAATTAGAGATCACATCGAGTCCCGTAGTTTCGAAATACTGAACTAAAAGTCGGCGAGAATTACTTGCGAAAGCATCTGCATGTGCCTCAATGGTGGGCTTTACAAAGTGTGGCGCTAAGAGTGAGCGATAGAGATGATGTTTTGGGGGATCAACTTCAAGAGGTATTTGACGATAATTACGGACATCGGCATCGCCTTGCAGATCGGAAGAATATTTTTCTGTATCCCGAAGTGCGATCCTGAGTTCCTTATGAGTGTGAACTATTTTTTCACTTTTACTATGGAACACCGTCATGCTGGCACGATAATCGAGCCCAATAGTCTTGTAAAGTAAAGGCACTCATTCAACGGGAGACGGCTCAGATGAATAAAGAAACTTTCGACAGCGCCAAATTTAGCGATCTCATCACTGCAAATGCTGAATACACAGAGACCTTTAAGTACAGCGAACTCACTGGATCAGCCGCTCGTGGATTAGCAATTGTTACCTGCATGGATTCACGTATCAATCCACTATCTGTCGTTGGGATGCGCTCAGGAGATGCCAAGATTTTGCGCAACGCTGGCGCTCGAGTAACAGAGGATGTATTGCGCACACTTGTTCTCGCTACATATCTACTCAACGTTGATCGCATCCTCGTC
>JBILXG010000135.1:0-2810 GCA_044369465.1 Candidatus Planktophila sp. | reverse complement strand
GCAACGGTTGGGTTAGTCGCCAATAGATCTTCACGACCCACGATCAGATAATGGCCGAGGCGGTTAGAGAGAATTGCACCGAAGAGTGCGGTGCCGAATACGGATCCTAAGGAGCGGAAGAAGGTATTTGAACTCGTTGCAATACCCATATCTTTAAACTCAACTGAGTTCTGTAGTGCGATAACAATGGTCTGCATTGAAAGTCCAAGGCCCGCACCCACCATCACGGCATAGATTGCAATCTCCCAGAAAGGTGTATCGATTTCTAGGCGATACATCGCAAAGATTCCGATAGTCATAATCGCTGTTCCCATAATTGGAAACTTTTTGTAGCGGCCATGCTTAGAGATCAACTTGCCGCTAATGATCGAAGTTGTGACGATTCCAAGCATTAAAGGAATCAATTTAAGTCCTGCAGATGTAGCGCTATCACCCTTAACTACCTGGAGATAGAGAGGCAACATAACAATTGCTCCGAACATTCCAGCACCGATGATAAAACCTAAGATCGAGGTAAGGCTAAATGTGTGATTGCTAAAGAGTGACAACGGAATAATCGGTTCTTTAGCTCGCGCTTCCCACCAAATGAAGAGCGTTGCAAGGATTACACCGATTACAAGATAACCAAGCGTGCGTGAATCAGTCCAACCGTCCTGGGGACCAAAGACGCTGAGTGAGAGCAAGATAAGAGTTACGGATGTAACGAGGAGTGCGGCACCTAGATAATCAATGGAGTGATCGCGCTTCTGTTTTGCTAAGTGCAGAGTCGCACTTGTAAGGACGAGTGCAAGGATTCCGAATGGAATATTGATGTAGAAAATCCAACGCCATCCAGTGATGCCAAGAATTGTTTCGTGGTCTGAGAAGAAGCCACCGAGTAGAGGGCCAGCAACGGAGGAAAGTCCCCAGACCGCGCCAAAATAACCTACGTAACGGCCACGTTCGCGTGGAGGAACGATGTCACCAATAATCACAAAGGTAAGTGCCATCAAACCACCTGCGCCAAGTCCTTGCAGCGCACGTGTTGCAATGAGCTGATTCATATCTTGCGCCGCACCAGCTAAGAGTGAACCTAATAAGAAGGTAACGATCGCAAATTGAAAGACAGGGCGACGTCCGTAGATGTCGGAAATTTTTCCGTAGAGTGGAGTTGATGCTGTCGATGTCAGTAAGTATGCGGTGACAACCCAGGTGTAGTGGTTGAGTCCATTGAAGTCTTCAGTAATGCTTTTAAGTGCAGTTGAAACGATTGTTTGATCGAGGGCTGCCAAGAGAAGGCCAGTCATCAGGCCACCGAGGATGACCATGATCTCTTTATGCGTATGTGCTTTAGCTGGCGCGTTCATCGACATGGTTAACCCCATTTAAGTTGTACTGCTTCGGTTGCAAGAGAAATTGAAGGAAATATTTGGAATTTCTAGTGCAAGGTAATAAGTTTACCGCGTGAAATCAATCATCGCTGAAGACCTCGTAAAAACCTATAACAAGGGTGAGGTGCGTGCCCTAGACCACCTCTCATTAGATGTAGAAGAAGGAACCGTTTTAGGCGTATTAGGCCCAAATGGTGCTGGCAAGACAACAACTGTGAGAATTCTCGCTACCTTGCTTAATCCTGATTCTGGACGCGCAACAGTTGGTGGAATCGATGTTGTGAAGCATCCTGAGAAAGTTCGCGAAGTAATTGGGCTCTCAGGACAGTACGCAGCAGTTGATGAGATTCTCACCGGCTGGGATAACTTGGTGATGTTTGGTCAGCTCTATCACTTAGGAAAGAAGCAGGCAGTTGCGCGTGCAGAAGAGTTACTTGAACAATTCTCACTCACTGAAAGTGCACGTCGCCCAATTAAGACTTATTCAGGTGGAATGCGTCGTCGCCTTGATTTAGCGGCATCGTTGATTGTTAAGCCAAAAGTGCTCTTTCTTGATGAACCAACAACGGGGCTTGATCCTCGCGGTCGCCAAGAGATGTGGGGAGTAATTCAAGAACTCGTTAAGGGTGGCGTCACACTTCTTCTCACGACACAGTATTTGGAAGAGGCCGATCAGTTGGCGGATGAAATCGCTGTGATCGATCATGGCAAGGTAATTGCACGTGGCACATCGGATGCGTTGAAGAAGCAGGTCGGCGGAGAACGTCTACAGATTGTTGTCGAGCAGAACCACATCGCACAAACAATGGAGATTGTTACTCGCGTCAGTAAGAGCCAAGCTTCAGTTGATGAAGGACTGCGCCTGATCTCGGCTCCGGTTTCTACCGGCTCTGCCGCGCTTATCGAAGCGTTGCGCGAACTCGATAGCGCTGGCATTCATCCACTCGATGTATCGCTTAAGCGCCCATCACTTGATGATGTCTTTATGTCACTGACCGGCCATGCCGCAGAAGAGATTAAGGAAGAGGCTAAGAAATGAGAAACCTTCAAGATATTTTCATTATTACTCGCCGCCAGATTTTGCTCTTGGTGCGTGTGCCTGAAGTACTTATCTTCTCAACGATTCAGCCTGTGATGTTTGTACTTCTCTTTAGATTTGTCTTTGGTGGTTCAATTGATTCAGGTCAGCCTGGGGGATATGTCCAGCTACTTATGCCAGGAATCTTCGTGCAGACAGTTGCATTTACCTTGGCAGGAACTGCTTCGGGACTTGCTGAGGATATGAAGAAGGGTTTGATTGATCGCTTCCGATCACTTCCAATCTCACGTAGCGCGCTCATCATCGGTCGCACACTCGGAGATTCACTTCTTAACATCGTAGTTCTTACAGTTATGGGTATCACCGGATACATCGTCGGGTGGCGCCCAACAGGTGGAACC
>JBILXG010000134.1:0-2814 GCA_044369465.1 Candidatus Planktophila sp. | reverse complement strand
TAAGAGCGCATCAGGCATGGAGTATTTCTTCGCTGAGGAGTATCACCAGAAGTATTTGGCGAAGAATCCCAACGGATACGATTGCCACTCAAGCACTGGCGTAGCATTCCCCGTATAACGCTCACCCCTTGATATTTGCAGGATCTGGCGATACTTTTACAGTCGTTGCAGTTTTTTACAGTCGCAACTGACCAGAAACCAGGATCAACTAGGGGCGCTTCTTGTGGCAGGAATTAAAGAGATTGCAGCCCTCTCCGGCGTCTCGATTGCGACAGTCTCTCGAGCGCTGCGCGGACTTCACCACGTTAATCCTGAGACGCGCAAGAAGATTATCGATGCCGCAGAATCCTTGGGGTATCCCATCGAATCTGATGCAAATAAAGTCGCGCCTAATCGAACGAATAGCGTTGGCATCGTTGCACCCTATATTTCTCGTTGGTATTTCGCGCAAGTAATTAGCGGTGCAGAACAGGCACTTCGCGAAGCAGGGCTTGATCTACTTCTCTATAACTTTAGCCAGATGAAGGGGCGAGAGCGCCTCTTCCAACATCAACTTCTCAAAGGTCGTGTCGATGCGTTGATTGTTATTAGTCTTCCACCAACAGAAGAAGAGTTTGAATCGATGCTTAGCCTTGGTATTCCTGTTGCCTTGGTTGGTATGCATCATAAAGATTGTGCAAGCGTTGCTATCGATGATGTTGCTGCTGCCCGTACTGCAACTCAACACTTAGTAAATCAGGGACATCGAAATATTGCTCTGATGTCGGGCCACCCTGACGATCCATTTAATTTCAGCGTTCCACAGGATCGACGTAACGGTTTTCTCCAAGTGCTTATTGAAAACGGGATTGAATGGGATCCATCCCGTGAAGTTCATGGTGGCTTTACTATGCACACCGCAGCGCGCGCAATGGACGAACTTCTCGCCCGCCCTAATCGGCCTACTGCGATTTTTTGCGAGTCAGATGAGATGGCTTTTGGTGTGATGCAGGCAATTCGACGTCACGGTCTCAAATGTCCAGACGACATTTCGATAATTGGTTTTGATGGACATGAGATGTCAGAATTTTCTGAGTTAACGACAATCGAACAACCTGTGCAATTGATGGGTGAGATGGCTGCATGGTCAATCATGGAGCGCCTTCGTAAACCGTTGAAAGAGCCAAGCTCTCTCGTCGTGCCTACAACACTTGTGGTTCGAAACTCGACAAAACGTCTAGCCCCTGAGCACTCTTAGTGGAATACTCGCTATATGAGCGACATCGACATCACCGCGCCTTCTCTCGCCGAACTTTCCACCCATCACAGCGAGAAATGGCGCGCCTTTGCTCCTGATGTAATTCCACTGCCTGTAGCAGAGATGGATTTTCCGGTTGCAGCTCCTATCCGAGAACTTCTCCACTCAATGGTCGAACACTCCGATTTGGGCTATCTCGGCGCAATTCCTGAACTTGGCAACTCTTTCGCATCATTTGCCGACAGTCGTTGGAACTGGACAGTTGATCCAGCGCACGTTCGCGTAGCAACTGATGTTGGAGTCGGCGTAGTTGAAATTCTTCGCGTCTTCACAAATCCTGGAGATGGCGTCTTAATCAGCTCGCCTGTTTATCAGAATTTCTATACCTGGATCAATGAAACGAAAGTCAGAGGCATTGATGTTCCATTCATTCATCAACAATCAGATGATGTCTCACTTGCCTGGGGTATCGATTGGCAAGGGATCGAAGAGGCGTATAGCAGTGGGATAAAAATCCACCTACTCTGCTCACCGCACAATCCGATCGGCCGCGTCTATACGAGAGAAGAGTTACGTAAATTCGTAGCCCTGGCAGTCAAATACAACGTCATAATCATTAGCGATGAAATTCATTCACCTCTTGAATATCCCGAACATCCATTTGTTCCAATTCTTACCTTAGGTGAAGAAGCGCAAAGCCACTGCGTCGTTGTAACAGCAGCCAGTAAAGGCTGGAATATCGCAGGGCTCAAATGCGCGATAATTGTCTCTGGCAGCGAAGCGATGCACGAAAAACTCAATGCGCTTCCACCCGCTCTTCACTTTCGCGCATCTCTCTTTGGCGCTTTTGCCACCGCAATCGCCTTCGACAAGTGCGTCCCGTGGCTTGATGCCGTCATCGCGCAACTCGACCAGAATCGCCATCTCATCACGACCTTGCTCGCTGAACATCTGCCAGAAGTCACTTACCATCCACCTCAGCACTCATACCTTGCATGGTTTGATCTCTCTGCACTTAATTTAGGTGATACTCCGACGACGGTCATTCTTGAGAAGACCAATGTCGCCTTCAATGCCGGCCACATCTATGGAACCCAATGGCACCAATTTGCACGAATGAATTTTGCAACTAGTCCTGAAATTATTACCCAGGCAATCACTCAGATGGCAAGAGGAATACGTGGCTAACCTCTACGACGCAATCGTGGTGGGCGGCGGGCATAACGGTCTAGTTGCCGCTTCTTATCTAGCTAAAGCCGGAAAAAGAGTTCTTCTTCTCGAAGCTGCTGCAGAACTTGGTGGTGCAACTGCCAGCGTTCGCGCATTTCCAGAATTTGATGCTCGTCTCTCTCGCTATTCGTATCTTGTAGCACTGCTTCCAGATCAAATTGTGAAGGATCTCGGAATTAACTTTGAAACTCTCAGCCGCGAGGTTTCTTCATACACGCCTTACGAAAAAGATGGCGCGCATGATGGTCTTAGTGTTGCCACTCAATGGAATCAAGAGACTGCTGATTCATTTGCCAGACTGACGGGCTCTGATTCTGAGGGCGCTGCATGGCAAGAGTTCTACTCCG
>JBILXG010000017.1:0-8901 GCA_044369465.1 Candidatus Planktophila sp. | reverse complement strand
AAATCAGGAAAAGCTGGTTTGGCACTGATTAAGAATTGGAGCAGAACGCTATGAGCGCTCTTGAATTATTACCAGCAGTGGATGTTAAAGATGGTCGCGCAGTTCGTCTTGTTCAGGGCGAGCTCGCACAAGAAAGCATTTATGGGTCTCCTCTTGAAGTCGCTCTTGATTTTCAAAAGTCGGGGGCCGAGTGGTTGCACCTTGTTGATTTAGATGCAGCATTTGGGCGCGGAGAAAATAGCGCGCTCTTAGCAGAAGTTGTGGGTCGCTTAGATATCGATGTTGAGCTTTCAGGTGGAATTCGCGACGATGTCTCTCTTACTCGTGCACTTGCAACAGGATGTCGGAGAGTCAATCTTGGAACCGCTGCCCTAGAAAACCCAGAATGGACTTCCCGGGTGATTGCAGAACACGGTGACCGTATCGCTGTCGGCCTGGATGTGCGTGGACATGTTCTAGCGGCAAGAGGATGGACAAAAGAAGGTGGCGACCTCTTTGAAACGCTTGCTCGCTTAGAGTCAGATGGGTGTGCACGTTATGTTGTTACTGATGTAACAAAAGACGGAACACTGCAAGGGCCAAATCTTGAGTTGTTAAAAGAGGTATGTGCTGCAACCAAGAAACCAGTAGTCGCTAGCGGAGGAATATCCAGTCTCGCTGATATCCAAGCACTCTGCACTCTCACTCAGATCGGTGTTGAAGGAGCAATTGTTGGCAAGGCGCTCTACGCGGGTGCTTTCACTCTTGAGCAAGCGCTAGAAGTAACCCGCTCATGACTTTATCATCTCGAATAATCGCTTGTCTTGACGTCAATGAAGGACGAGTAGTTAAAGGCGTTAACTTCACTGATCTTGTGGATGCAGGAGATCCAGTCGAGATGGCAAAACTTTACGATATCGAGGGAGTCGACGAACTCACCTTTCTAGATATTTCTGCCAGCGTCACAAATCGCGAAACAACATATGACGTCGTTAGCAGAACAGCTGAGCAGGTTTTCATTCCATTAACCGTGGGTGGTGGAATCAGAACAGTAGAAGATGTAGATCGGTTACTTCGATCTGGCGCGGATAAAGTTTCGGTGAATACAGCAGCCATAGCTCGTCCAGAACTGATTTCAGAGATTGCCGATCGATTTGGAACTCAAGTTCTTGTCCTATCAGTGGATGCCCGAAGAGCACGAACAGTTTCAGGTTTTGAAGTCACCACTCATGGTGGACGAACGAGTGCTGGTATAGATGCGCTTGAGTGGATTGAAAAAGCAACGGCGCTCGGTGTTGGTGAAATTCTTCTCAACTCTATGGATGCTGACGGAACACGTGCGGGTTATGACATCGGAATGATTTCTAGAGTTCGTGAAATTTCATCCCTTCCTCTCATCGCTAGCGGGGGAGCTGGCTCTCTCGAGGACTTCGCCGCTGCAATTGAGGCTGGTGCAGATGCACTCTTGGCGGCAAGCGTCTTCCACTTTGGTGTACACCGCATTGCTGATGTGAAGAAGTACTTATCTGAGCATGGATATTGCGTGCGCACGAGCGCTCTGACCTAAGGCACAATTACCCCGTGAGCATCTCTCTTTCTCCTCAAATCCTTGAACTTCTTAAGGACTCAGATGACTTGATGCCGGCTATCGCCCAAGACAGTCTCTCTGGCGAAGTTCTCATGCTCGCCTATGTAAATGCGCAATCTCTCGCGCAAACAATTGATTCTGGTTATGCGACTTATTTCAGTCGTTCACGTAATCAACTCTGGAAAAAGGGTGAAACGTCTGGCCACCTCCAGAAAGTTGTTTCTATCTCTATCGATTGCGATGGAGATGCGATCTTGTTTCAGGTCGAACAAGAGGGTGCCGCCTGCCACACCGGGGAATTCACCTGCTTCCATCGCGAGATTTATCCAGTTAAAGATGAGAACCAGTAGCGCGTGAAGCTATGAATCTTCAAGAGTTTAGAGAGTATGCATCCTCCTACAATGTAATTCCTGTCTATAGAAAACTCTTGGCAGATGGTGAGACTCCGCTTGGCGTCTATCGCAAGTTATCTAGAAATGCAGCTGGATCTTTTCTCCTTGAATCAGCTGAACATGGTGGCGCATGGTCGCGATACTCATTTATTGGCGCACATTCGCAAGCCACGCTCACCGAAAGAGATGGCACTGCTCATTGGATCGGCACTCCACCAGCAGGTGCGCCACAAGGGATTGATCCACTTGCGGCGTTACGCCAATCTGCTTTACATCTTCGTTCGCCAAAAATTGCTGGCCTACCACCTCTAACTGGCGGTCTTGTTGGATATATGAGTTACGACAGCGTAAGAGGACTAGAGAAGTTGCCTTCCTTAGCTGTTAAAGATATTCCACTTCCTGAAATTGCTTTCATGTTAACGAGTGATTTAGCAGTACTCGATCATGCTGATGGCACGATCACCTTGATTGCTAATGCAATTAACTGGGATGGCAGTGATGATCGAGTAGATGAAGCGTATGCAGATGCGCAGGAGCGGTTGGACCGAATGCAAGGCCAGCTAGCTGCACCCCTTGAGGGGCACATTGCACATATCGCATCAAACTCTGAACCAATCTTTGAACGCAATATGAGTCAGGAAGAATTCATTTCTAAGGTTGGCCTTGCAAAGGAAGAGATTCTTGCTGGCGAGGCTTTCCAAATAGTTTTATCGCAACGTTTTTCCATGGAGTGCAACGCCGATGCAATCGATGTCTATCGCATGTTGCGCCTGCGTAATCCATCTCCGTATATGTATCTCTTTAGATTTGAAGGCGGAGTCGATGTTGTTGGTTCGAGCCCAGAAGCTCTTGTTAAGGTTACGCAAGGGCAAGTAATGGTTCACCCAATCGCCGGTACACGTAAGCGCTCATCATCTCCAGAAGAAGATAAGCGACTAGGGGAGGAATTACTTGCCGATCCCAAGGAACGCGCAGAGCATTTAATGTTGGTTGATTTGGGTAGAAATGATTTAGGTCGAATCTGTGCCGCTGGATCAGTTGAAGTAGTTGATTTCATGAGCGTAGAACGTTATTCACATGTCATGCATATTGTCTCAACAGTCACAGGAACCTTGGCAGATGAAAAAACGGGCGTTGATGCTCTCTTTGCAACCTTTCCTGCAGGAACTCTTTCTGGCGCACCAAAACCGCGCGCGATGGAGATCATCGAATCACTCGAACCACATCGACGTGGGCTCTACGGAGGCGCAATCGGCTACCTCGATTTCACAGGCAATGTAGATACATGTATTGCCATTCGTACAGCACTTATTTATGACGGCCGTGCCTATGTACAAGCCGGCGCTGGAATCGTGGCAGATTCGGATCCGCAATCCGAAAATCAAGAGTGTTTGAATAAAGCTGCTGCAGTACTTGGAGCAGTCGGTGCAGCGCAGGTCATGAGGTCAGCAGAGTGAAGGACTTGCTTCCGATTGCAGTAAGCGCTTTAGTAATTGGCGCGATCGTAATTTTTTTGAGTAGACATTTTTCACTCTCATCTCGTTATGAACGTAAGCCAAAAGTCCATACGCCATGGAGCGCACAAGATCATGGGATTGATCCAACAGATGAGCAGAAGCCATGAGCGTCCTTGATTCGATCATTGCTGGCGTACGCGAAGATTTAGCAAAGCGTCGCCTTCCACTCAGTGAGTTGCGCGAGAAGTTAGAGGCTGCGCCAGATGTTATTGATGGCCATCCTGGGTTGCGCGGTGATCTGATCAGCGTGATTGCAGAAGTAAAGAGATCTTCCCCAAGCAAAGGTGCGCTAGCTGCTATCGCTGATCCTGCGCAACTTGCCGAGCAGTACCAAAAGGCAGGGGCGAGCGTTATTAGCGTGCTTACAGAGGAGCGTCGATTCGGTGGTTCGCTTGCTGACCTTGAGAAAGTACGCGGCGCAGTAAACATTCCAATTCTTCGCAAAGATTTTATGGTTGATGAGTATCAGTTTTATGAGGCACGCGCATATGGCGCAGATGTAGTCTTACTTATTGTTGCTGCTCTATCTGCTCGTCAACTCAACGACTACTACGAGATGGCTACCGAGCTGGGCATGGCAAGTCTTATTGAAGTTCACACTCACGACGAGTTGGAGCGAGCGATGGAAATTAACCCTCGAATCATTGGAATTAATTCTAGAAACCTCAAAACACTTGAAGTTGATCAAAAAGCATTTGCGCAACTTCTTCCCGAGATTCCAAGTGAGATCATCAAAGTGGCTGAATCCGGCATCTCTGAGAGAGCAGAAGTTGTAGCTGCCCGTTCATGTGGCGCGGATGCAATCCTCGTGGGTGAGGCCCTCGTGCGTGCGGGAGATCCAATTTCTGCACTGCAGACCCTTCGTGGTCTCTAGTACCCTAACCGCCATGACCGTAAAGGTAGAAGAAATCATCGGACACTTTGGTCCATACGGTGGTCGCTTTGTGCCCGAGGCTCTTATCGGTGCACTTGAAGAACTCGAACAGGCACATATTGCTGCGGCTGCAGATCCAGCATTTGCGATCGAGTTGGATCACTTACACCGCACCTACACAGGTCGTCCCAGCATCATCACTGAGGTGCCACGCTTCGCAGAACATGCAGGTGGTGCTCGAATTTTGCTCAAGCGCGAAGATTTAAATCACACTGGGTCACATAAGATCAATAACGTTTTAGGACAAGCTCTTCTCACAAAGCGCATGGGCAAAAAGCGCATCATTGCTGAAACAGGTGCGGGACAACATGGAGTTGCATCTGCAACTGCGGCGGCACTCATGGGACTTGAGTGCGTTGTCTACATGGGTGAAGAAGACACGAAACGCCAATCACTCAATGTCGCCCGAATGAAGTTACTTGGCGCAGAGGTTGTTCCTGTGACAAGTGGATCAAGAACTCTCAAAGATGCAATCAATGAAGCGATGCGTGATTGGGTAACAAATGTTGAGACCACACATTATTTACTTGGAACTGTTGCTGGCCCGCATCCATTCCCAACGATGGTCCGTGATTTCCACCGCATCATTGGTGTTGAAGCGCGAGCCCAAGTTTTAGAGCTCACCGGAAAACTTCCAGATGCTGTTCTTGCATGTGTAGGTGGCGGATCAAATGCAATTGGAATTTTCCATCCCTTCATTGACGATGTAGAAGTTGCACTTATAGGTCTTGAAGCTGGCGGAGACGGTGTGAGTACTGGTCGACATGCAGCGACAATTACTGGCGGAACTCCAGGAGTACTTCATGGAACTCGCTCATATGTTCTGCAAGATGAGAATGGTCAGACTGTCGAATCTCACTCAATCTCTGCCGGTCTTGATTACCCAGGTGTGGGTCCCGAGCACGCATATCTTCATGACATCGGTCGTGCGCAATATCGTGCGATTACAGATGCACAAGCAATGGAAGCGTTCGCACTTCTCTGTCGCACTGAAGGAATCATTCCTGCGATTGAGACTGCGCACGCACTCGCTGGTGCGTTGCAAGTGGGCAAAGAGTTAGGCCCTAACGCAACAATTCTAATTAATTTATCTGGTCGCGGAGATAAAGATGTTGCGACAGCTGCTGCTTACTTTGGAATTGAACTCTAGAAATGAGCCTTGATACCCCTCTCGATCGTGTCATGGCGAAGGCGAAGAGCGAGAACCGCGCAGCGCTCATTGCTTACATTCCTGCAGGCTTTCCCAGTCATGAAGGTTGCAAGAAGGTAATTGCAGCATTTGCCGAAGGTGGAGTCGATGCAATTGAAATCGGATTCCCATATAGCGATCCAGTGATGGATGGTCCAACAATTCAAGCGGCGGCAGTTCAATCCTTAAGCCAGGGGACTGGTGCAAAAGAAGTTTTTGAATCGCTGCAATGCGCACATGATCACGGTGTCGCAGCAGTGGTAATGACTTATTGGAATCCGATTGAACGATATGGCGTAGATAAATTTGCTCAGGCGATCGCAGACCATGGAGGTTCTGGAGTAATCACCCCAGATCTCACCGTCGAAGAGTCACAAGGATGGATTGCTGCAACGGATAACTCGAAGATTAATCGTATCTATGTCGTTGCACCCAGCACGACAGATTCCAGGCTCCCAGTTGTGACAAGTGAGTGTGGTGGCTTTGTCTATGCGGCAAGTTTGATGGGTGTGACTGGAACAAGAACGAGCGTTTCATCGTCGGCAGCAGATTTAGTTGCGAGAGTTCGCAAAAGTACCGACACTCCAGTCAGCGTTGGGCTTGGAGTCTCAACTCGCGAACAGGCACGATCTGTTGCAGGCTACGCGGATGGAGTCATCGTAGGTTCAGCATTTATCAATGCTCTCCTAGAAGCACCCGATGAAGAGACGGGATTACGCGCAGTTAAGGAATTAGCACAAGAGTTAGCGTTAGGAGTTCGTGAAGGGCGATGAAGAACTTTTTTATTTCAAAGCAAGAGTGGATAACGACCCTATTCCGATTTGGCTTCGGTGCATTCCTGCTTTATGCCGGCGGGGTTAAAGCTCTCGATCCAGCTTCTTCTGCCAACGCAACTGCCGCTTTTAAAATTCTTCCAATAGACCTCGCCCATTTTGCAGGCTATGTGTTGCCTTGGTTCGAAATTGCCATCGCAATCTTTCTCATCCTTGGAATCTTCATCCGACCAGCGGCTATTGCAAGTGCACTCTTAATGTTGATGTTTGCCGGTGCAATCGCCTCCGTGTGGGCGCGTGGCATGCTCATCGACTGCGGATGTCTAGGTGGTGGGGGAGCACTAGACCCTTCTCAGGCTACTCAGGCTCGAATCGACTACGCGATTGCTATTGCGCGCGATTTGGTGTTTGTGGGCATGTGCCTTTACATCTTCAAGTACCCTTATGGAAAACTTTCTCTTGATAAGAAGCCAGAAACAACTAACCAAGCAAGTGAGGACCAGGAATGAGTAAGCAAAAGAAGAACTCAGTTAAATCACAAGGCGGAGATCCATTTACTCGCTGGTTGGTCATCGGAATGGTGACTCTTGTGGTCGTAGTCGGAGCTGTCTTTAGCTTAACGAGTGAGAACAAGGCGAAGGACGCCGCATTTACCGCTCTTGATTCATTTCAATCTCTTGGCGCAGTTCCAGCAAGTATTGATCCCGCTGCTGGCGATGGCATTGTATTTAACCCAGGGCTTCCAACGAAGATCGATATCTTTGAAGACTTTCAGTGCCCAGTATGTAAAATGTTTGAAGAGCCAATCGGTGGCTATTTGACATCTTTGATTACAGAGAAGAAAGCACAAGTTACCTACCATCCACTTTCTTTCCTAGGTAACGGAACCAAGGATGACGAATCTATTGCTGCATCAAATGCTGCTTATTGTGCAGTCGATGAAGATAGATTCCTGGATTACCACAAGGCTCTGATGGATGTGCAATCTCAGGTCGAGAACTCAGGATTCCTTAACTCAGAGAATCTCATCACCATTGGTAAGAAAATTGGCATCACTACATCCACGTTTGCGGATTGCGTAAATAACAAGTCAAAGCTTGTCAATGTCGTCGCTGCAACGGAATCAATGACCCGATACGGTGTTCGTGGCACTCCAACTGCGCTGATCAACGGCAAGGTGTGGGAGCGTCAATCACCAGGCTTTGACCTCAATGAATTCAAGGCCGCAGTTGAGGCGGCAGCAAAGTAATTTCTGAGTCCTTGAACGAAGGAACTCAGATGTTTACACGCTACATACCGTCCCCGTCTCAAGCAACGCTTGAGATTGGTCCACTGACCTTCCACTTTTATGCGCTCTGCATTATTGCTGGAATAGCAATCGCTATTTGGTTGGGCGATAGGCGTCTGCGTGCACACGATCCAACGTTAGTCACTGTTGTCTCCGACGTTGCAATTTTTGCAGTGCCATTTGGAATCATCGGTGGTCGGATCTACCACGTACTTTCTTCCCCGAGTGATTTCTTTGGAAGTGAAGGTTCACCTCTTGATGTTTTCGCCATCTGGAAAGGTGGACTTGGGATTTGGGGGGCAATTTCGTTCGGAGCACTAGGCGCTTACTGGGGCTATAAGCGAGTTGAATCTAAACGTACAGAGATCTCGCTGCCGCCTTTTCGCATCTTCCTGGATGCGTTAGCACCTGGAATTTTACTTGCTCAGGCTATTGGACGTTTTGGTAATTGGTTTAACGTCGAACTCTTTGGGCGTCCGCTTGATGCATGGTGGGCGTTGGAAGTTCCGGTCCAAAAAAGACCTTCAGAATTGAGAGCCTTTGAAACT
Organism: Candidatus Planktophila sp.; assembly: GCA_044369465.1. GTDB lineage: Bacteria > Actinomycetota > Actinomycetes > Nanopelagicales > Nanopelagicaceae > Planktophila. The sequence continues at coordinate 693 of JBILXG010000017.1, read as the reverse complement.
TTCCACCCAGCATTTCTCTATGAAGCGTTGTGGTGTTCACTCGTTGCATTCACATTAATTCTACTTCGCAAGAAGCTTCTACCCGGACAGACATTTGCTCTCTATGTCGCTGCTTATTGTCTCGGTCGCTTCTTTATCGAGAGTATTCGAATTGATTCTGCCAATCTATTCCTAGGATTGCGCCAGAATGAGTGGGTGAGTATCGCAGTGGGAGCCTTAGCGCTCGGTTATTTCCTGCGAATACGACACAAATCAAAAAGCCTCAGATAGGATTCGAATATGAGTCTTGAGGCTATCTATCAACGTAACCTGCAACATCGCGCCCATCGCGCGGGTTGGTTGCGCGCGGCAGTTCTCGGAGCAAATGATGGATTGGTCTCAACTGCAAGTCTGATGATCGGCGTCACCGCCGCTAATCCAGGTAACGATAGATTTCTCATCACCGCAGGGGTAGCAGCAATTTCTGCTGGCGCAATGTCGATGGCCGTTGGTGAATATGTTTCTGTACGATCACAAAATGACGTTGAAGATTCCGACAGACAGTTGGAGATTGAACATTTATCTGTAGATCCAGATGGTGAATTGCTCGAGCTCGCACAGATTTACATAGAGCGAGGACTAACGCCAGAACTTGCGCAAGAAGTTGCACGCCAAATGCATGCGCGCGATCCACTTGAAGCACATTTGCGCGAT
>JBILXG010000133.1:0-2835 GCA_044369465.1 Candidatus Planktophila sp. | reverse complement strand
ACGAAGATCTGCTGCAAATTCAGTCAGGCGTTGATAACCCACTGTGCTGAAAGTTGATCGATCAGCTTTTGCAATGTCATCGAGAGCATCGATGAGTGAACCTAAGAATTGGTCATCTGCCTCAGCTGAATCTGGATTACCAGCAACAATTTTCTTTACAAGCGAACGGCTATCACTTGATGATTTTTTAGCAAGTGATCGTGAGTGAGATCCAAGGGCTGCGATATCAGCAGCACCTAGCGCTAGGTGTGGACCGGTGAGCATGCGCATCAACGATGCACCTGCATCAGGATTTCCGATGATGGAGAGCATTGCAACAATATCTGCAACTTCTGGAACGTGGACGAGACCACCTAGACCAACAACTTCGCATTCGATATCTGCGTTGCGAAGTGCGCTCTGTAGCGCCGGGATCTGTGCGCGCTTGCGCACCAAGATTGCAAAAGTCTTTGGAGCTTTACTTGTTTCGATCAGACGTTGTGGGTCCTTCCACAGTGGTGCGATGTATTCAGCGATTGCAGCAGCCTCTGCCTCCATAGTTTCAAAGAGACCGACGGCGAGATCGCCTTTGCCCGCACCTTTACGCGCAGTTAGCGGTGAGACATTGAGATTTCCAAGGGAACGAACCTGGCTAGAGATCACATTCGCTAGATCAAGGATCGCAACATCATTTCTAAAGGTAGTTAAAAGCTCATATATTTCGCTGCCCGTAGAGCCTTTAGCCTTAGGGAAGTACTCACCGAATGAACCAATTGTTCCAGCCGATGCACCGCGCCATGTATAGATTGATTGGCAGGGATCACCTACTGCAGTAACAGGGTGGCCGTTACCGAAGAGGGCAGATAACAAACGAACCTGTGACTGCGAAGTATCTTGATATTCATCAAGCAAGACAACTGCGTACTTACCGCGTTCGATCTCTGCGACATCAGGAAACTTCATCGCGATATCTGCAGCGAGTGACATCTGATCATCGAAGGAGAGAGTTCCTTCTCCGCGTCGCGTATCGATAAAGCGTTCTACTAGTGGCAAGAGAGCAATACGTTGGCGGGCGGTGCGTGCAACGGTGCGGACTTCTTCGTTGAGTGCGCCAGAGAATACGGCGAGCTCTGCCAAGGTTTTCTCATCGGCTGCACGAATTGAATCAGGTGAGACTTGATGTTCAAGAATGAGGGAGGCTAAGCCCATCACATCATCGATGGCGGTATTGAGTGCACCTTCGTAGACGAAATCTGGATCGTTCCAATCGCGCACCAATGTATTCGCTGCCATCCATAACGCAGCCTCACCGAGTGGTTGTGAATCAGCATCTATTCCAAAACGGATTGCATGTTCACTTAAGAGTCGACCGGCGTATGAGTGATAGGTAGTAACCGATGTATCTAGCGTTGCAAAGGGAACTTCGATTCCGGCTTTTGTCATTGCCAGTTGTAATTGGCGAAGACGTTTACGGATACGAGCAGAGAGTTCTCCGGCTGCCTTACGAGTGAAGGTAAGACCTAAGATCTCATCAGGTTTTACGAAACCATTTGCAACGAGATAGATCACTCGTGATGCCATCGTCTCTGTCTTTCCAGATCCGGCACCTGCAATAACTACGGCAGGTTCAAATGGATTTGTCACGATAGAGATGATCGCCGCTTGCTCAGGAGTGGGGTCGTGAAAGCTGGGATCGACGCTACGAATAAGGGCTGCAACCTGTACAGGTGTGTACTTTTCGATCATTGGATCACCGACTGACCTGAAGGCTGCACCGGGCATGATGATCGGACAACACAACGCGGACACATCTCATTCACGGTCGCGGTAAAAGTTGATGCCGACATTCCTTGGCCGATCACAGTTAACTGTTGGCGAACTTCATCAGCGTCAATGACTGGACGCACACGAGTAGCAACATCTTTTGTCTCATGAGCAAGATAGACGAGGTGGGAACCAGATGTTTGATCGCCACTGATTTTTTCCCCGAAGCCGCCCATGATGATTCCGAGTTGATAACAGGCAAGTTGTAAGTTGGTGAGCGCCTCTTTATGGCCGATTGGTTTCTTACCTGTCTTAAAGTCAACGACGAAGTACTTACCATCACCATCTACTTCGATGCGATCGGCATTTCCCTTGACGATGATATTTCCAAAGTTAACTTTGAAATCGAGTTCAACGCCAACAACGCTGCGATCTGTCTTGCTCTCAATTTCGCTGTGATACTGAGCGAATCGCTCTAACATTCGCTTGGCGCGCTTGAGGGATGCCGCACTTAACCATCCAGTTGTCTGATCAATAAGTGACCACGAGCTCTCAAGTTTTTCCACCAATTGATCATGAGTGATCTCTGGGTTTTCTACCTTGAGTCGTGCAAATTCGTGGATGGCAGACCCCAATAGTTGCGCGACGCCGTCTCCATTTGTTCCACCGCTTTTTTCAAAGAACCATTTCACTCCGCACTCAGTAAATGGCTCAGCGCCACTTGGACTGACATAAATTGGATCACCTTCTGCCACAACGGGACGATCAGTGGAAAGCGGTCTTGAGCCAACCCACGATGTCGGATTAGCAAGTGAGATACCGCGATCGTTAAGAGTTGCAAGAAGCGCTGCGGCTTTGGCTGCATCGCTAGAGTTATCGGAGGCGAGGTTGCGACGTAGCGTTGCAACGAGCGCTGGCGCGGTGAGTGGACGTGCTGGCTCGACAACCTTTGCCTCAGGTGAATCGGCTGAAAACCCATGTATTTCTTCATATATTTCATGGAAGAAAAGTGATGGCTCATCATCTTCGCGGGATGTAGCAGTGACAAGTAAGTCTGCGGTCGCACGTGATGTTGCAACATGGAAGAGACGT
>JBILXG010000132.1:0-2849 GCA_044369465.1 Candidatus Planktophila sp. | reverse complement strand
ATCGCGAGAACGCCGCGAAAGCAGTCTGCGCCAGCTGCCCTGTAATCGCAGCATGCCGCGCACATGCGCTCGCTGTCCAAGAGCCATACGGAATCTGGGGAGGCCTTTCAGAAGATGATCGCGCCGTGATCCTAGAACGCCAGGGTGTAACACCACTGACTATCCCGGCAGCTATCGCGACCGAGAGAACAGTTTCACACGCAAGTTAATTTTTAATTCCTCCTCTAAAGCGAAAACCCCCACAAATTTATTTGCGGGGGTTTTCGCTTTGATACTTTTTTTGAAACTAGTGGCTATGTCCACCAGGTCCGTGTGAGTGGCCATGGCCACCTGCTGCTGGTTCTTCATCTGCTGGGCGCTCGTATACAAGTGCCTCAGTAGTGATAAACATTGCAGCGATAGATGCAGCGTTAGCAAGTGCTGAACGAGTCACCTTTACTGGATCGATAACGCCATCTTTTGCAAGATCGCCATAGACATCAGTTGCTGCGTTGAAACCTTCATTAACCTTAAGCGCGCGAACCTTTGCAACTACTACGTAGCCTTCAAGTCCAGCGTTCTCAGCAATCCAGCGAAGTGGCTCATCGCATGCCTTGCGAACAAGACGAACACCGACTGCCTTATCTCCGCTAAATCCAAGGTCACCTTCAAGAGCATCTGCTGCGTGCACAAGTGCTGCACCGCCACCGATAACAATGCCTTCGTCAACTGCCGCGCGGGTAGCTGAGATCGCGTCCTCTAGGCGAAGCTTCTTCTCTTTAAGTTCGACTTCAGTATGTGCACCAACCTTGATGACGCAGACGCCACCAGAAAGCTTTGCAACACGCTCTTGCAACTTCTCTTTATCCCAATCGGAATCAGATGTTGCAATCTCGTTGCGGATCTCAGTGACGCGGCCTGTGACTGCTGCCTTGTCCCCTGCACCATCAACGATTGTTGTTGCATCCTTTGTGATCACGATGCGGCGAGCGCGGCCAAGATCAGTCAAGTTAACCTGATCGAGCTTCATGCCGATCTCACTTGAGATCACCTGTCCGCCGGTCAAGATTGCGATATCTTGCAACATCGCCTTACGACGATCTCCAAAGCCTGGAGCCTTAACTGCTGCTGAAGTAAATACTCCACGCATACGGTTAACAACGAGGGTAGAAAGTGCTTCTCCTTCAACATCTTCTGCGATGATCAAGAGTGGCTTTCCTGCCTGTGAAACCTTTTCCAAGATTGGAAGAAGTTCAGCTAACGCCGAGATCTTGTTTGCAGAGATCAGGATGTAGGCATCATCTAGTACTGATTCCATACGATCTTGATCGGTGACAAAGTACGGTGAAATGTAGCCCTTATCGAACTGCATACCTTCTGTGAATTCGAGTTCGACAGATGCTGTCGATGCTTCTTCTACAGTGATAACGCCATCTTTGCCGACCTTATCCATCGCTTCTGCGATGAGATCTCCGATGGTGCGATCCTTTGCTGAGATGGTTGCAACATCTGCAATCTGTGCGCGATCCTTTACTGGGATTGCGATCTCGTGAAGCTTCTTTGAGACTGCCTCAACAGCTGCTTCGATTCCGAGCTTGAGATCCATTGGCTGAGCGCCGGCGGCAAGGTTACGAAGACCTTCCTTCACCATTGCTTGCGCCAATACGGTCGCAGTAGTTGTTCCGTCACCTGCAACATCGTTTGTCTTTGTTGCAACTTCCTTCACAAGCTGTGCGCCCATGTTCTCGGCTGGATCTGAGAGTTCAATTTCCTTTGCAATGGTGACGCCATCGTTTGTAATCACTGGTGCGCCAAATGATTTGGCAATCACTACGTTTCGACCCTTAGGACCCAGTGTTACTTTGACGGTGTCAGCGAGGATATTTACTCCGCGCTCCATCGCGCGACGAGCATGCTCGTCGAAATCAAGAATTTTTCCCATCGTCTTATCGCTCGATTACTGCGAGGATGTCGCGAGCTGAAAGTACAAGGAATTCTTCGTTGTTGTACTTGACTTCAGTTCCGCCGTACTTGCTGTACAGAACGACATCGCCAACCTTGACATCCATTGGAACGCGAACGCCATCATCAAAGCGGCCTGGGCCAACGGCTAGAACTACGCCTTCCTGTGGCTTCTCTTTGGCGGTATCTGGGATAACCAAACCTGATGCTGTAACTGTCTCAGCCTCATTGGTCTTTACAACGATGCGGTCTTCAAGTGGCTTAATGGCAACGGCCATGGTCTTACTCCTTTTGCTATTAGCAGTGTGGGGTCGAGAGTGCTAACGCTAAGACTAGGCTCGCCTATTCCCACTCGCAAATCGAGGGCTAGAGGCTGACCGACTCTACCGCCATCGAAGAAGTCGCATCAAAGGCCAACGGACTTGCTGGGCGGCCGGCAGCGATCATCAGCGCCCCCAGGGAGGCCACCATCGCCCCGTTATCGGTACAGAGGGCGGGTTCTGGGATCGCCAGCGCGATCTTGGCGCGCTCGCAACGCTCGGTGGCCAGATGGCGAAGGCGTGAATTGGCTGCGACTCCCCCGGCAATAACTAATCGGTCGATGCCAGATTCTTGGCAGGCGCGCACCGCTTTCTGCAGCAATACATCAACGACAGCTTCTTGGAAGGAGGCTGCAACATCAGCCTTTGCATAGCTCGGCGTCGCTTCCAGGTACCTCGCAACTGCTGTCTTAAGTCCTGAGAAAGAGAAATCGTAAGGACGAGTTCTCCAATCTTCAGATGTTGTAAGTCCACGAGGAAAATCAATTGAAGTTGGATTGCCATCGCGCGCGGTGCGATCGATTGCAGGTCCACCTGGAAAACCTAAATCCATAATGCGTGCAATCTTGTCGAACGCCTCCCCTGCTG
>JBILXG010000131.1:0-2859 GCA_044369465.1 Candidatus Planktophila sp. | reverse complement strand
TGAAGTCTCCGATCGCCTAGTCAGTTCGTTATCCGGAGGAGAGCAGAAGAAGTTAGTTTTGCGAGCACTCCTTGAAGGTCCAGAAGAAGTGCTACTGCTCGATGAACCAGATAACTATCTTGATGTTCCTTCTAAGCGTTGGCTGGAAAAGGTAATTGGTGAGACGAAGAAGTCTGTTCTCTTCATCAGCCATGATCGTGAACTCTTGCAGAACACAGCAACCCGTATCGTCGCTCTTGAACAAGGCGTCAACGGAAATACAGCGTGGGTCCATGGTGCCAAGTTTGATACCTGGCATGAAGCCCGCAAGGCGCGCAATGAACGCTTTGCCGAATTATTGTTGCGTTGGCAACAAGAACATCAACGCCTTAAAGAGTTAGTCCGTACCCTACAAATTCAGGCATCTAGTTCGCATGAGATGGCAAGCAAGTATCACGCGATGCAGACTCGGCTTCGTAAATTTGAAGAAGCTGGAGCACCAGAGGCTCCGCCGATTGAGCAAGATCTCAACGTTGGTCTTCGAGGTGGGCGCACTGGTCTGCGCGTGCTTACCTTCGAAAACATCTCGATCACAAATCTTTCTGGAGAAGTTCTCACGCAGCCATTTAATTTTGAAGTCTTCTTCGGCGATCGCATAGCAATCCTTGGAAAGAATGGAACTGGTAAGTCGCACTTCTTCCGCATGATTTCAGGAGATAAAGATGTGCACTACACAGGTAATCTTAAGGTAGGAGCGCGAGTTGAGATCGGTTACTTTGCACAGACACATGCCCATCCTGAATTTGAGAATAAAACTCTTCTTGAAATTCTTTGGGAGAGCTATTCATTGCAACTAGGCCCCGCAAAAGGCGTCTTACGTAAATATGAAATTGATAAGCAGGCTGAACAGAAATTCACATCACTCTCTGGTGGTCAGCAAGCTCGTTTCCAAATTCTTCTCCTCGAACTCAGTGGTTCAACGTTGTTGTTGCTCGATGAACCCACCGATAACCTCGATCTGGCGAGCGCGGAAGCACTTGAACATTCACTTGATCGCTATGAGGGCACAGTTCTGACCGTCACCCACGATCGTTGGTTTACTCGCGGTTTCAATCGATTCCTGGTCTTTGGAGCAGATGGCCGGGTCTATGAGAGCCCCGAACCAGTCTTTGATTTCTAGCAATTTTGCGCCTGCGGCAAGGGGGATTGAGGCCATTTTGACCCCTCACGCTGCGGAAGGTAAAGTTGCACCCCTGCGCCAGCGGGCGCCGAAGGTCAATCCTTGAAGCAAACGAAAAGAAGAAGGTAATAGAGCATGCGTACATATAGTCCTAAAGCAGGCGACGTCGTTCGTGCATGGCACGTCATCGATGCACAAGATGTAGTTCTTGGTCGTCTAGCAACACACGCTGCTGTTCTTCTTCGCGGTAAGCACAAGGCAACCTTCGCAGCACACATGGATATGGGTGACTTCGTCATCGTAATCAACGCCGAGAAGGTTTCACTTTCAGGTAACAAGGCGCTTTCAAAGTTTGCACATCAGCACTCAGGTTTCCCAGGCGGTTTAACTTCAACTGTTTACGGCGAACTTCTCGAGAAGCACCCAACACGTGCTGTTGAAAAGGCGATCAAGGGAATGCTTCCAAAGAACCGTCTTGGTCGCGAGATGGCTGGAAAGCTCAAGGTTTACGCAGGACCAGAACATCCACATGCAGCACAAGCGCCAAAGCCATATACATTCGAGCAAGTTTCACAGATCATTAAGTAAGGGAATCTAAATACATGTCAGATAACACAACTTTCGCAGATCTCGACGAGAACGAGATTCCTACTTCTTACACGTCAGCATCTCCTGCTGCTGCGACAAACCGTCCAGCAATCAAGGCACCAGGTGCTGGTACAGGTCGTCGTAAGGAAGCAGTTGCTCGCGTTCGCCTCGTTCCTGGAACAGGTCGCTGGGTTATCAACGGCAAGACACTTGAAGCATATTTCCCAAATAAAGTTCACCAACAATCAGTCTCTGAACCACTTCGCACAGTAGCTGCAGAGGGTCAGTACGATGTTTTTGCTCGCATCAACGGTGGTGGAGTTTCCGGTCAAGCCGGTGCACTTCGCCTTGGCGTTGCTCGTTCACTTAACGAGATTGATGTCGAAGCACACCGTCCAGCACTTAAGAAGGCTGGATTCCTCTCACGTGATGCACGTGTGATTGAGCGCAAGAAGTACGGCCTTAAGAAGGCTCGTAAGCGTTCACAATACTCAAAGCGTTAATTCACTTAAGGCGGCCTTCATGTCCCTTTTTGGTACAGATGGAATCCGCGGCTTGGCTAACGGCCAAATTCTTACCGCTGAACTCGCACTCGATGTAGCCGTTGCTGCTGCACACATTCTCGTTGAAAGTTTTGACGATAAATCTGTGCGCCCGCGTGCAATTGTGGGACAAGATTCACGAGCATCGGGTGAGTTCCTAGAAGCAGCTGTTGTTGCAGGGCTTACAAGTGCCGGTGTTGATGTTTATCGAGTTGGCGTACTGCCTACCCCAGCAATCTCATACCTCGTTGCAGTAACCGGTGCCGATCTTGGAGTCATGATTTCGGCTTCACACAACGCAATGCCTGATAACGGAATCAAGTTATTTGCGCGAGGCGGCGGCAAACTCGACGATTCAATCGAAGCACTCATTGAAGCTCGTTTAGGTGAGCCATGGGAGCGACCAACAGGACGCGGAGTCGGTCGTGCCATTAATGATGAAGGTGCGAAAGAAAAGTACATCGAACATCTCATGACATCAGTTGCAACACGGTTAGATGGCCTCAAGATTGTTGTTGATTGCGCAAATGGCGCTGCATCCTTTGTCGCACCAGATGCGCTCGCACGAGC
>JBILXG010000130.1:0-2869 GCA_044369465.1 Candidatus Planktophila sp. | reverse complement strand
TAGGAATTCACCTTCTTCGAAGATGCTCTTTGCACGTTGGCGATCAACTTCAAATGGGCTGACAAGTGCTGAGATCACAATGAGTCCTGAATCAACCATGAGCTTTGCTACTTCAGATACGCGACGAACATTTTCGGCGCGATCTTCAGGAGTAAATCCAAGATCCATATTGAGGCCAAGACGCAAGTTATCGCCATCGAGAACGTAGGCGTGAGCGCCTTGAGCAAAGAGTCTCTTCTCAAGTGCATTCGCAATTGTTGATTTTCCAGATCCAGAGAGACCTGTAAGCCAAACTACGCGTGACTTCTGGTTCTTCTGCGCGCTGCGCTGGACCTTATCTACTTCGTAATCTTGATGGGTGACATTCGATGCACGACGCAATGAGTGACGAATCATGCCAGCGCCAACAGTTTTTAACGTGAGGCGATCTACGAGAATAAAGTTTCCGAATTCGCGATCATCGCTATATGGACGCAACACCAATGGAATATCAGATGCAATCTCAACATCGCCGATCTCATTCATCTTTAGCGTGTCAGAAGAGATGTGCTCGCCGGTATTGACATCAATCTTATGGCGAATCTTGGTAATAATTGCTGGCGTTGTTGATGGTCCACTAATCATTAGATAAGAACGGCTATGAATCAAAGGATCTTCATTGAGCCAGACAACATGTGCTGCAAACCGATCGGCTGCAACGAGATCATCTTTCGATGCTGCAATAACATCGCCACGTGTTGCATCTACTTCAGGCGTAAGTACAAGAGTTACCGCATCATCGGTATCGGCTTTTTTGATCTCATTTTCGAAGGTAACAATTGATGAGATCGTCGCCTTCTGATTACTTGGAAAGATTGTTACTTCTTCACCTTGTGAGAATGTGCCGCGACGGACGGTGCCAGATACTCCACGGAAGTTATCTGCGCGAGCAATCATTTGAATGCGCATAAGTCCGCTTGCTGTCGGATCTTTAGCCTTCTGCCAGCTCTGAATCGCATCTTGTAAAGTCTGTCCTGAATACCAAGGCATCTGCGTACTTGGATATACGACGTTATCACCCGCTAGTGCGCTCAGCGGAATGATATGAATATCTTTTACATCAAGACGCTCTACTGCGCGCTGAATATCTGCTGAAATGGCGTCAAAGACTTCTTGCTTGTAACCCATTGCATCTAATTTATTGATCGCAATAATCACGCGCGAGACGCCCATCAAAGAACAGATCGTGAGGTGACGAAGTGTCTGCGTGCGCACACCTTTCATCGCATCAATAAGCACTAGCCCGATATCGGCGCGAGATGCAGCAACAACCATATTTCGCGTGTACTGCTCGTGTCCTGGCGCATCGCTAATAATCAAGCGCTTGCCATCAAGCAGTGACATAGAACGGTATGCAACATCAATGGTAATTCCTTGTTCGCGCTCTGCTTCGAGCCCATCGGTAAGCAAACTGAAATCAATTTCACCTGCAGGAATAGTTGAACCACTACGGCGCACCTTGCGAGCAGCTCCGATGGTGTCGTGCGGAATGCTGTCAGTCTCAACAAGAAGGCGCCCGATGAGTGTGCTCTTTCCATCATCAACGCTTCCACATGTAAGAAGACGAACTATTGCCCCGGCCACTAGAAGTACCCTTCAGTCTTTTTCTTCTCCATGGAGTCTTCATTATCTCCATCGATCAGACGCGTAGCACGTTCGCTGAGTTTGACTTGCAGTACCTCTTCAACAACTTCTTCAATTGTTGTCGCGGTTGATTCGACAGCTGCAGTAAGTGGATAGCAACCAAGGGTGCGGAAGCGAACCATCTTCATAAATGGTGTTTCGCCATCGCGAAGCTGGAAGCGATCATCATCAACCATAATCATCTGATCACCGCGTTGGACCATTGGGCGTTCTTGTGCAAAGTACAGTGGATTCACTTCAATATTTTCTTGAAGGATGTAATGCCAGATATCAGCTTCAGTCCAATCAGAGATTGGAAATACGCGCATGGTTTGTTCTGGTGCAAGGCGAGTGTTGTAAGTGCGCCATAACTCTGGACGTTGTTCGCGTGGATTCCAGCGGTGGCCAGGATCTCGCACGCTAAAGATGCGCTCCTTGGCACGGCTCTTCTCTTCATCACGGCGAGATCCACCGATGGCGGCATCAAATCCATGCATATCAAGTGCCTGGCGAAGGGCGACAGTCTTCATTACACGCGTGTATTCAGAGGCATTTGTGTTGAAGGGATTGATATTGGCCGCAACGCCTTCTTGATTAGTATGAACGATCAGCTGTGACTTGGTATCGGCAACTATGCGATTGCGGAAAGAGATCATCTCCTTGAATTTCCATGTTGTATCAACGTGCAAAAGTGGGAATGGAATAGGTGATGGATAGAAAGCTTTGCGAGCAAGGTGGAGCAAGACTGAGGAATCTTTACCAATGGAGTACATCATGACCGGCTTCTTAAAACCGGAGGCAGTCTCGCGAAGAATCTCTATCGATTCATTCTCAAGCTCTTTAAGGATTGCCGGGATCTTGCTCATGAATTCACAGCCTTAAACTCATAATCAACCTGAGACTTTCCAGTCTTAGCTAAGAAATCTTCTTGAACCTTACTGGAACGATCTTGCTTGACCGTCGTTGGCGCAAGAGTCAGCGCGTCCCAATCAGTGAAATCTTCAAATTGTGCAAACTTTTGAATCTGGCGAACCTTCTCTGGATTATGTAGATCGGCAAAATCAATATCGAGGACAGGGCACCCCTGCGCCTTTGCAAAGTGGAAGTAATCAGTATAAAACTTTGTGTAATTAGATATAAAGGTATCGAATTCGCGAGGATCTAAATCGATCACTAAGTCAGAAGTGCTTGCTGTATGCCACTTACC
>JBILXG010000129.1:0-2877 GCA_044369465.1 Candidatus Planktophila sp. | reverse complement strand
GTGAGTGAGCGGATATTTCGAACCTAGTGCGTGATCGTATGCAGTTGCTAAAGCGCCACCACGAATATGTGCAGGCGGTGTACGCCACACGTGTGAAGGCATCCAGTTATAGCCAAAGATTGGAATACCCGCACGTGCCATATTGCGCACGGTAAAAATCATGTTCTCAATCTGCTCGTCACGTCGTGGACCATTTAACATGATGTGGTCGTAGAAACTTGTCGGAACATTCTCTAGAGCTGTGAGCTTCATTCCGAATTGTTCGACTCGAAGACGCAGCTTTACCAAATCGTAGAGTTGCCACTTTCCACCATCACCCGGAATCAGAGGTGTATTAAAGAGAATATCTGTTGCGCCGAACTGCTGAGCGAAAAGAAGGTATTCCTCAGACGCTACTTGAAACTGACCGAACCCTGGACGCATTTTCTTTCCCCATTCTTTTCTATTTTTAGCCTTTTACGGCACCGGTTTGTAAGCCTTCCACGATGAAACGTTGACCGATAAAGAAGAGAATCAGAATCGGAACTGCAGCGATCGTTGAATAAGCCATAATCAAACTAATTGGAGTCTCATCCGCTGTCTGCAAGAAAGTAATTGCGACAGGCAAGGTACGCACTTCCGGACTTGGGTTTAGAACGAGGGCGTAGAGATACTCGTTCCAGCACGCGGTAAAGGTCAGAATTCCAACCGAGGCGATACCTGGCGCGATCAGCGGGAGAAGGATGTACCAGAGCGCTTGTAAACGTGTTGCGCCATCAATTCTCGCAGCTTCCTCGAGCTCGCCGACTAAATTCCTGAAGAATCCGATGAGCAGATAAGTACCCAGAGGTACAACGAAACTCAGGTAAACAAGCATCAGGCCTTGCAGGGTGTCGGAAATGTTGAGTCGAGCAGCAATGACGGCAATCGGAATAAAGAGCAACGCACCTGGTGTTAAAAAGGCCACGATTATTACTCGGCCCAAGGTGTCTCGACCACGATATTTAAGAATAGTGAGCGAATAGGCTGCAAAAATACTAAAGAGGAGTCCCACAGTTGTGGTGACAGTTCCAATCAAGAGGCTGTTGCGCAGTGAAGTTCTGAATTGTTCACTTTCAAATGCTGCTCGGTAATTCTTGAGAACAAGGTCTACCGGCAAGAAACTTGGATTCATAAACATTGAAGATTGAGTGCGGAATGAAACGCTGACCATGTAGTAGACAGGGAAGAGTACAAAAATCAGCACAACAACTACTGCGAGGTAGAGCCCGAACTTCGCTTTCTTGGATTTCTTCTGCATTATTTATCCTTGTTCAATCTCTTCATTACGAAAAATACCAAGATGAAAAGCACGGGTACCAGCGCCAGCGCAGCTGCAGCCGATTGACCGATTTGGAATGCAGTCAAGCTCTTGTATGCAAAGATCGGCAAAATTGTTGTCGCACTTCCTGGGCCACCACCAGTAGTCAACCAAATTGCTTCAAATGAATTGATGGTGGTGATGGTTGAAATCATAAAAACAATCAAAATTACGGGGCGAATTCCAGGCAGTGACACATTTCTAAATCTTTGAACAGCATTGCATCCATCTGTCGCAGCCGCCTCGTGGAGTTCCTTTGGAACAGATTGCAGCGCTGCTAAGAACATGATTGTCCAGAAAGGAAAACCCTTCCAGATTGTTGCAAGAATTACAGATGGCATTGCCCAGTCAGAATTACTTAAAAATGCTATCGGTGAATCAATAATCCCGAGTTGCATTAGAAAAATATTGAGTGCGCCCACATCAGGGTTATAGATCAAGCGCCACACTGCGTAAGCGACAAAGCCTGGTAGAGCGTAAGGAACTAATACGAGAGCTCTCCAGATAGTTCGACCCCTCAGTTGTTGCTGTAGGAGTAGCGCAACAGCGAGGCCTAACAGGAATTTGCCGCTCTGGACCGCGGTCACATAAACGAGAGTATTTAAAGAGGCGGTTCTAAATGTCGGATCACTGAACAGGTAACTGTAGTTATCTAGTCCAACCCACTTGCCAGTTTGGCCCACTGTGGCGTTTGTAAAGCTTGCATACACTTCGTAAAACAGTGGATAACCAAAGAAGCCAATTAAAACAAAGGTGGCAGGAAAAATTGTCGCATATCCCAGAAGTGAATCCTGAAATCTAACTCTGGAGCGATTCTTCTTTCGACCGCCGGTGAGTACAGACAATTTCTATCTCCTTATTTCTCGCTTGAATTTCAACTGAAGGAATAGATGTTCGAGAGGAGGATGAGCGCCACCTTTGATAGTGGCGCCCATCCCTTTACCCTCGATTAGTTAGTACTTAGTACTTCTTGTAGATGGCTGCACATGAAGCTTGTGCTTCATCAATTGCTTTATCCATGCTGACTTTGTCAAATAGATAACGCTGAACCATCTTTGAGATACCGAATCCGTTTGTGAACTCTGCGATCGCCGCATTGTTTACATCTGGATACTTGCCGGTTACTCCGAACATTGCCAACTCGTATAGACCTGCACGAGCTGGATCAACACTCTTACGCCAGAAGGTGAAAGGGTTGTAACCAGAGAATGATGGGCCGTAGATAGCAGCACGGTAGTAAGGCTGCATCTGAGTCTTGCTCATCAAGTAATTGATTAGATCCTTTGCAAGTTCTGGATACTTTGTATCCTTTGAAACAACACGTAACCATGCATCACTAGGTGCTACACGCATCACTGGGCCACCTGGAAGGGCAGAGAATCCAGTGTTCTTAGCAAGTGTTGGGTTCTTCTCCCATGTTGCTGATCCGTTAAGGAGTGTTGTGTAGACCGAACCTGGGTTAGCAATAAATGCTGTCTTTCCACCTAGGTACTTGTTGTTATCCCATGCACCATCTGAGTTCGTTGAATCTGATGGAT
>JBILXG010000128.1:0-2899 GCA_044369465.1 Candidatus Planktophila sp. | reverse complement strand
AAGGTGGGCAAAAATAGAGAGTGCGAGTAATCTCAACTGTTATGACGACGACACCTGTTGATAGTTCTGGCGATTCGATCGAAAACCTCGGCAACGAGAACCGTCGCTTTCCACCGAGCGCTGAATTTGTCGCTCAAGCCAACTTCAAGGCTGATATCTATGCAACGGCAGATGCAGATCGTTTAGCGTTCTGGGAATCACAAGCGCGCGAATTAACGTGGGATCAACCATGGAGCACCGTCCTTGATTGGCAAGTTCCATATGCAAAGTGGTTTGTCGGCGGAAAACTCAATGCCTCTGTCAACGCACTCGATCGCCATGTGGCAGCAGGTCGCGGTAATCGCGTTGCATTTCACTTTGAGGGCGAACCAGGTGATACCCGCACTATTACTTATGCGCAATTATTAGTCGATGTAAAGAAAGCAGCGAATGCACTGACTGAAATCGGTGTGAAAGCTGGAGATCGTGTTGCCATTTACATGCCAATGATTCCAGAGGCAGCCGTTGCGATGTTGGCATGTGCGCGTATTGGCGCTGCACATTCTGTTGTATTTGGCGGATTCTCAGCCGATGCACTTCTTTCACGTATTCAAGATGCAGATGCAAAGCTTGTGATCACAGCAGATGGTGGATTTAGAAAGGGTGCCGCATTTGCACTCAAGCCTGCCGTTGATGAAGCGCTAAAGGGCAAGACAAATGTAGAGAAGGTGCTTGTCGTACAACGCACCAAGCAAGAGACCGCCTGGAATAGCGCGACCGACATTTGGTGGCATGAGATTGTTGATCGCCAGAGCGCAGAACATGTGGCTGAAAGCTTCGATGCTGAGCACCCACTCTTTATCTTGTACACATCAGGCACTACAGCAAAACCAAAGGGAATCTTCCATACAACTGGCGGATATCTCACACAGGCAGCATTTACTCATCGTGCGGTCTTTGATCTCAAGCCAGAGACAGATGTGTATTGGTGCACTGCCGATGTTGGTTGGATTACCGGCCACTCATACGTTGTTTATGGGCCGCTCATTAATGGTGCAACACAGGTGATGTATGAGGGAACTCCTGATACTCCCAATAAAGGTCGTATGTTTGAAATTATTGCAAAGTACGGAATCACAATTTTGTATACAGCCCCAACACTCATTCGCACATGGATGAAGTGGGGAGATGAATTTCCACAAGCACATAATCTTTCAACGCTTCGTCTTCTTGGATCCGTTGGAGAGCCAATTAACCCTGAAGCGTGGATGTGGTACCGCGAAGTAATTGGTGGAAACCGTTGCCCAATCGTTGATACCTGGTGGCAGACTGAAACAGGAGCCATCATGATTTCGCCATTGCCAGGTGTAACAAGTACTAAGCCAGGCTCTGCAATGTCAGCAATACCCGGCATCAGTACAAAAGTTGTTGATGACAATGGCGTTGCAGTTCCAAATGGACACGGTGGCTATTTGATTCTGGATAAACCATGGCCATCGATGCTCCGCGGAGTATGGGGTGAAGATCAGCGTTACCGTGAAAATTACTGGTCGCGCTTTGATGGCATCTACTTTGCTGGAGATGGTGCAAAGCTCGATAACGAAGGTGCAATCTGGTTACTCGGTCGAGTCGATGATGTGATGAACGTTTCTGGTCACCGCATCTCAACAACAGAAGTTGAATCGGCACTCGTCTCACATGAAGCAGTGGCTGAAGCAGCCGTTGTTGGTGCAGCTGATGAGATGACAGGGCAAGGAATTGTTGCCTTCGTTATTCTGCGCACCGGTATTGAACATGCCAATGGTGAAGCTCTGGTTAAGGAATTGCGCGCACATGTCACTAAGGAGATTGGTGCAATTGCACGTCCACGTCAGATTATGGTTGTTAATGAACTACCAAAGACTCGAAGCGGCAAAATTATGCGGCGTCTGCTTAAAGATGTTGCGGAAAACCGTGCAGTGGGAGATGCGACAACGTTGGCTGATCCAAACGTGATGAAGCTAATTGCAGATGGCCTACATTCTTCTAAGGACGAAGATTAATTCCTTCTAGCTTCTCCTGAATCGTATCTTTAATTGCCGTGACTACACCTGGCAGATTGCTCTCAATCTTTGGATAGAGATCACTTCCTGCAATCGCATCTTTTCCACTCTGCCATGGAGCCCAAGTCAAAATCGCGCCGATGAGAAAGATGAAGATCACCGTGCGCACTAGATGTAACGCTGCTCCAGCAATCTGATCAATAAATGCTAGCGGTCCACGAATGATTGTGGCTTTTAACCCCTTTGTCACTGCACTTGCGATCACTCGACCTATACATGATCCGAGAAAAATTGAGGCAATTGCTATTCCAACTTTTTTACCATCAAGTGCCCAATCACCCATGAGATTGAGAGCGAGCAAGAGACCAAGGATTGCACCACCAATATTTCCGATGACGGCAAAGATTGTCTTGAGGAATCCACTTTTGTAGCCAGATACAAATGATGCAACAACTGCCAAAATAATCAGAATATCTACATAGTTCATAGCTGGACTCCTAAGTGCTTTTTTGTATCACTCTCTAACTCTTTAATAGTAGTGACTACTCCGATTTTTCTATAGGCAACCTTGCCTTGGGCATCTATAAATAAGGTAATTGGTACTCCCATACCTAAGGTTGCACGGGTACTTCCATCGGGGTCGTTGAGATTGGGCCAACTCATTCCGTAGAGCTCAATAAAATCGCGTGCATTCTGGGCATTAGCTTCCTCAACGCTAATCCCGATGAGTGAAACTTTCTCCTTATATTTGTTATAGAAATCAACAAAAATTGGCATCTCTTCTTTGCACGGCCCACACCAAGATCCCCAGACATTTACAAGCGCTGGACCTTTGATCGTTCCGATATCGACGCTGGAATTTCCATCAAGGCACTCAA
>JBILXG010000127.1:0-2927 GCA_044369465.1 Candidatus Planktophila sp. | reverse complement strand
CACACATGCCGCCATACAATCGGTGGACGATTGAAACATTTTTCTAAGCACCCTATTCGATACAAGGCGTGGACAACTATTTCAAGGCTGAATCATTCACATGCGCTCTTTGCATGGATCTCACTCTTCGCAGTTGCTTTTGCTGATATTTATGTCCGTCAGGTTGCTGCCGGCCACTGGACGAATTTCTACTTCTTCTAAAGGATGCCAACAAAAATGACAGAACTAGAACGCTACAAATACGACGTCCTTGTTATCGGTGCAGGCGGTGCTGGTCTTCGCGCTGCAGTAGAAGCGCGTGAGGCAGGGTTGCGCGTAGCAATCATCTGTAAATCACTCTTTGGTAAGGCCCACACTGTCATGGCAGAAGGTGGCGCAGCCGCCTCAATGGGTAACGTCAACAGTGGTGATAACTGGCAGGTGCACTTCCGCGACACAATGCGTGGTGGAAAATTCCTTAACCACTATCGAATGGCTGAACTTCACGCGAAAGAATCACCAGATCGAATTTACGAACTTGAGATGTGGGGCGCTCTCTTTGATCGCACTAAAGAAGGAAAAATCAGTCAACGTAACTTTGGTGGACATGAGTATCCACGACTTGCACACGTTGGAGATCGCACCGGTCTAGAACTTATCCGCACAATGCAGCAGAAGATTGTTCAGTTGCAGCAGAAAGATGCGCGCGAGTACGGAGATGCACAAGCAAACATTCGCGTATTTGCCGAGCTCACAATTACTGAGATTATTAAAGAAGGCGGAAAAGTTGCCGGCGCATATGGTTACTGGCGCGAAGGTGGCAACGAAGTTCTCTTTGAAGCACCTGCAGTGGTTATTGCAACAGGTGGAGTTGGAAAGACATTTAAGATCACATCAAACTCTTGGGAAGGTACAGGAGATGGCCACGCGTTAGCACTTAAGGCTGGCGCAAACCTTGTTGATATGGAGTTCTTGCAATTCCACCCAACAGGAATGGTCTGGCCACCATCTGTTCGCGGAATTCTTGTTACAGAATCTGTTCGCGGTGAAGGTGGAGTTCTTACCAACACACTCGGTGAACGATTTATGTTTAAGTACATCCCAGAAGTATTTAAGGATAAGTACGCAGATAATGAAGAAGAGGCAGATCGTTGGTATCTCGATCAAGATAACAACCGTCGTCCGCCAGAGCTTCTTCCACGCGATGAAGTTGCGCGCGCGATTAACTCTGAAGTTAAGGCAGGACGCGGCACTGAACATGGCGGAGTATTCCTCGATGTTTCAAAGCGCATCCCAGCCGAAGTAATTAAGAAGCGTCTTCCATCAATGTGGCATCAGTTCTACGAACTAGCCGGCGTTGATATCACCAAGGAAGCGATGGAAGTCGGCCCAACATGTCACTACGTCATGGGCGGCGTTGAAGTAGAGCCAGATACTGCAGCAGCAGTTGGCGTTCCAGGGCTATTCGCCGCAGGTGAAGTTGCAGGTGGAATGCACGGCTCAAACCGTCTCGGCGGAAACTCATTGTCAGATCTCTTGGTCTTCGGTCGCCGTGCCGGAATGGGAGCAGCGGCCTACGTTAAGTCAATAACTCCAGTTGCAGTCAGCGATGCATCAGTCAAAGCTGCAGCAGATCGCATCCAAGCTCCATTTACACGCGCAGGCGGAGAGAATGCATATTCACTTCACCAAGAGCTACAAGAGGTCACTCACAATCTTGTCGGAATTATTCGTACCGGTTCTGAACTTAAGGATGCAATCGGCAAGATTGCCGAAATTCGTAAGCGCAGTCAGAACGTCAGCGTTGCTGGAGATCGTAAATTCAACCCTGGTTTCCACTTGGCGTTCGACCTCGACAACATGTTGTTAGTTGCTGAGAGCACCGCGAAGTCTGCAATCGCTCGCGAAGAATCTCGCGGCGGACATACACGCGATGACTTCCCAGGCATGAATGACAAGTGGCGTCAGGTTAACCACATCTCTTCATATAACGGCAACGAAGTTGTTGTGCGTGAGCAGAAACTGCCTGCGCTACCTAAGGAACTCTTTGACCTCTTCGACGTTCACGAGTTGGAGAAATACATGACACCGGAAGAAATTGCGAAAGGCGGTTCCAACTAATGGCGCGCAAAGTAAATCTTCGTATCTGGCGTGGTGATTCAACGAGCGGATCTCTACAAAATGTTGAGGTAGATGCCAACGAGGGCGAAGTTGTTCTCGATGTAATCCACCGCGTACAAGCAACCCAGATGGGTGACTTAGCAGTTCGTTGGAACTGTAAGGCGGGTAAGTGCGGATCATGTTCAATGGAGATCAACGGTAAGCCACGTCTTGCATGTATGACTCGCATGAGCTCTTTTGAAGAAGGCGAAGAAATTACTGTTACGCCACTTCGCGCATTTCCTGTGATTAAAGATCTCGTTACCGATGTTTCCTTTAACTACAAGAAAGCCCTTGAAATCCCTGCTTATGAGCACCCTGCAGACCTTGGTCCAGGTGAAGCTCGTATGGAGCAGATTGATGTTGAGCGTAGCCAAGAGTTCCGTAAATGTATCGAGTGCTTCCTTTGCCAAGATACATGTCACGTAATCCGCGATCACGAAGAGAATAAGAAGTCATTTGCTGGCCCACGATTCTTTATCCGCATCGCAGAACTTGATATGCACCCACTTGATATGTTGAAAAATCGCAAGCGCACTGCACAAGAAGAGCATGGCCTTGGAATGTGTAACATCACCAAGTGCTGTACTGAAGTTTGCCCTGAGCACATCCGAATTACAGATAATGCGATCATTCCGATGAAGGAACGCGTTGTTGATGTGAAATACGATCCAGCACGCTGGTTAGGGTCCAAGATTCGACGTCGCGAAGGGTAATACTCTTCCTATGGGAATTCAGATTCTTCGTTGGTTTGGTCTTGCAGCTGCTCTTTGGTGTGCAACTCTTCT
>JBILXG010000159.1:0-2943 GCA_044369465.1 Candidatus Planktophila sp. | reverse complement strand
TGCGTACATCTTCTCTTCAACATCTACTGTCAAAGGAAAGAAGTCGAATTGATCTTTTGGTGTCTTCGATGCTGTTGTTGCTGAGAAGATCATTGTCTGATCATCTAGATACACAGCGGCAGCTCCCGCTGCCTGCTTTGCAAGTCGCCCTGTTTCAAAGCGAATCTCGCGCTTACCAAACTTTCCGTTATCAATAACGGCTACTGCTGTCTTAACGTCTTGACCCTCCATGGGTCTCTCCATTTCTACAGCGCCCGCAGCGAGGTAGGAATGTATCTTCGATCGAAGTTCACGGATGAAACATCCGGAAACCACTACCGAGGACCATTTCTCCTCGGGACGCAGTGCTTACTTAATTAGCGACGAATACCGAGCTTTTCGATAATCGCGCGATAACGATTGATATCTGTCTTTGCGAGGTACTGAAGAATGCGACGACGACGACCTACAAGAAGAAGCAAGCCACGACGGTTGTGGTGGTCATGCGGATTTGTCTTGAGGTGTGTTGTGATGTCATCAATTCGACGTGATAGCAAAGCGACCTGAGCTTCAGGGCTTCCTGTATCAGTAGCTGAAGTTCCGTACTTGGTGATGATTTCTTTCTTTACTTCTGGTGTTAGTGCCATGTTCGTATGCTCCTTTTAAGCTACTGTTCAAGAGGCTTCCCGGTTTGATTCACGGGAAATCACTTTCTCGTTGGACAGGTGAAGTTTACCCGTTGAGCCCGTATAGATGAAATCGAGTCAATTTCACGCGAGAAAGCAAGAAATTATTCTTATGCCTCGGTCAGTTTTCGAGCCTGATCGCAGTCAATCTTCATCTGCGCCAAAAGTGGTTCGAGGCCGTCGAATTTAAGCGTTGGTCGCAATCTCCAACCGAATTCAATAGAAGCGTTCTTGTCGTAGAGCTCGAGGCCTTCTTGATCAAGGGCGTAAGCCTCTACTTGTCGACCGCGCTCCCCTTCAAAAGTTGGATTTGTACCTATTGAAATTGCTGCAGGCCAGAAGTTAATTCCGACAGTTAACCAACCAGCATAGATACCATCTGCAGGAATTGTTTGGCCCTCTATATTTCCAAGATTTGCAGTCGGATATCCAATTTCTCGACCTCGCTTCTCGCCATGGATAACCACACCATCAAGTCGATGTGGCCTTCCCAAGAGCAGTCGTGCGTCTTCGACATTGCCTTCGTGTACAAGAGCACGAATTCGGGAGGATGAGATAACTTCACCATTATCGCTATTGAGCTCTTGCGCATCGACTGTGAAGTTATGAGTTTTTGCAGATGTGATGAGCGAATCCACATTACCTGCCGCTTTAAATCCGTAGGTGAAGTTCTTTCCCACGATCACAGTCGATGCATGGAGTTGATCGACCAAAATTCCCTTTACAAAATCTTCCGGTGACATAGCGGCAAACTTCTCATTGAATTTCATCACTGCGACTTGATCAGCGCCATGGATTTTCAGTAACTCAACTCGGTCGGGCAATGTCGTGAGCATCGACGGTGCACGATCTGGCGCAAAAACAGTCGTTGGATGAGGATCAAAGGTGAGGGCGATGATTTCGCGACCATCCGCAATTGCTTTGGCGCGATTGAGGAGTTCTTGATGTCCCTTATGAACGCCATCGAATACACCGATTACGACAACGTGAGATTGTGTATCGAACTCACTCATAGTCATCATTATTGTCTACTCAGTGCGCAGCCGCAAAAACTGCGACTGGTTTCGCCTTATCACTCTCATTTTTCAAGAGTGCGATCAATTCGTTTTCGTCAGATATGCCCGCGATGATCCCATCGCTAGTCGATGGTGAAAGTGGTCGACCGAATGAGAGTTCGCGTACTTCTTCGACAGTGAGTTCGCGCGCCGTAAATGTGCGGCGGGCGACATCGGTCAGGTCTAGCGCTGTGAAATTCTTTGCCTTCAGATCAGCTACAGAAGTTGCGACATCAAGTGCGAATCCAGCAACGCGGGTACGGCGAAGGACGCGTAAATGTCCACCTACCTTGAGCTCATCCCCCAGGTCGCGAGCGATTGCACGAATGAATGTTCCGGCAGAACAAGTGACATCGATATCTACCTCAGTCGTTGTTGCTAGATGTCGAATCCCTAAAACTTCTAATGAAGAGATCGTGACAGTGCGTGCAGCAAGTTCGAATACTTCGCCTGCCCGCACGCGATCATATGCTCGCTCTCCATCAACTTTAACTGCAGAAACTGAGGATGGACGTTGTGAAATTGTGCCGACCATCGCCGCAAGAATTCTCTTAATTTCTCCTTCATTAACCGCACTGGCATCAGTACTTGCAAGAATTTCACCTTCATGATCATCTGTCACAGTTGATGCGCCAAGAACAATCGTTGCGGTGTACGACTTATCGCCGTCGGTGATGTACTGCAAAAGACGCGTACCGTTTCCAAATCCAAGGACAAGTACACCTGTCGCCATTGGATCCAGAGTTCCTGCATGACCGACCTTGCGAGTACCAAGTGCCTTGCGACCAATACCGACAACATCATGACTTGTCATGCTTGGCTCTTTATCAACGATCAGGAAGCCATCACTCATCTGAGAAAAGAGTCCTAATCTTCAATAACGCGTGGAGCTTTATACGGATCTTCGGCTGTCGGTGTAGCTCCCATGCGAAGTTTTGCAACCTCGGCATCGAGTGCGTGTACACGATCAAGGAGTGAATCCATCGCCTTGGCACTTTCGGGAAGCCCATCTTCAATGAATTCAATGGTTGGAGTAATTCGTGTCTGAAGATCTCGTCCCACAGCTGAGCGAATCACACCTTTAGCACTCTCCAAAGCAGCAGCAGTCGCTGCGCGTGCATCCTCATCACCGAGAACAGTGTAGAAAATTGATGCACTTTGGAGATCACCAGTAACTCTGGCATCAGTTACTGTGACAAAGCCAAGACGTGGATCTTTGATCT
>JBILXG010000126.1:0-2958 GCA_044369465.1 Candidatus Planktophila sp. | reverse complement strand
ACCTTGGCATGAATCAAGGCGCAATTTCTGGTGCCGGTGTCGCTGCACATATTCATCAACACGTGGTTCCGCGCTGGTCAGGGGACGCGAACTTTATGCCGATCATTGGAAAGACTAAAGTGTTGCCACAGCTTTTGACGATTACTCGAAATGAGTTAGCAGCAGCCTGGTAGTTTTACTTAAGTTGGTTTAGGTAAGAGACGAGCACATCGATGCCGATCCCATTTTCAAGATTGACCGGGATGGCCGGGAAGAATAGTCCGGCAGCAAAAGCGTCTTCACCTGACGACTCCACGAGGTCGCGGTACTCCTGCGCAAATTCTGATACTAACTCTTTATGTTCAGCATCGCTCTCAGAGATGACGGCAACTCCATGCACGTAATTTCGAATAGTCAGATCTTCAAGACTGATCAGAGCTGCCGGTGTTCCGTCGTCGCCATGTAACACTAAATATGGTGTTGCCATCTGATCGAAGACTCGATTTGCTAACAGCACGGCATCATCGAAATCAAGATCGGCTCCAGGTAGCGCCAGCGCAACCATGATCCGCGGCGTTAGATAATCATTAAAACTTTCCCAGGCTGTGATCGTCTCGGCATCTATTCCAGCCGATGGGTTGATTGCAAAGATCGCACAGTCGACTTGGGCGATATCTTCGGTATCGGTAACGATGGAGATGCCTTGGTCGCCGAGCGCCTTGGTCAGGGCCGCAGGAGTTGCGCTCACGTGGCCAAAGAGGGCAATTCTCACAGGCGCAGATGTGGAAGTTGGCACAGGTTAAAGCCTACGATGGTCTTGATGATTAGCGCGCATTTGAAACCTCAGGTCACTCGATTAATTAATCCGGTGGTCAAACTTGCTGTCCGAGTAGGAATTACGGCTAATGGTGTGACGATTGCGGGAGCGATCGGCACTCTGGGATCTGCCTTTTACTTTTATCCACGAGGAGAACTATTTGTAGGAACACTCGCTATCTGTTTCTTTGCGTTAAGCGACTTATTTGACGGCGCGATAGCGCGAGTCACAAATGGAACTGGTACTGCATGGGGTGGTTTTCTTGATTCCACAATCGATCGGGTCACAGATGCGGCGATCCTTATCGGAGTTTTGCTCTACATGATCGATCGAGACCAGACAGTCTCCGTTCTTATTTTGATTTCGCTCGTCTCAGGTGGATTGATCCCTTACATTCGCGCAAAGGCAGAGAGCATGTCTATTGAATGTTCTGGAGGATTCGCCGAGCGAACTGAACGAATTGTTCTGAGTTTGACCGCAATTGGATTCTACGGGCTTGGAGTTGACTTTGCTTTGATCGTTGGATTTGGGCTGCTCTCAGCCGCGGGAATCTTTACGGTCTTACAACGCATGGTTATTGTCTATCGCGCACTCCATAAGGTTTAGTCGATGAAGGATTTTCTGGTAGCTCGCCTGTATTTCTTAGGGTGGTCCGTCGTTCGGCGAATTTCTGAGAAGAGCGCCCGGTCTTTCTTCAAGAAAATTGGGAAGTGGATGTATGCAAGAGATGGCAAGAGCGTTAAACGATTGCGATCAAATCTCAGTCGAGTCTTTCCAGAGATGGAGTCCGCCAAGCTTGAAGATTTACTTCGCAGAGGTGTTCTCTCTTATATGCGCTATTGGATGGAAACCTTCCGATCCCCAGATTGGAGCAGGGAGAGAATTCTCTCTACAGTTACTGTCAGCAACGAACACCTGCTTCTTGATCCGATAAAGCAAAAAACTGGTGTCGTAGTAAGCCTTCCACACGCCGGTAATTGGGATCACGCGGGTTCATATTTCTGCATAAAGGGTGCACGTTTGGTAACTGTCGCAGAGGTTCTCAAACCTAGAGAACTCTTTGAAAAATTCCTTGCCTATAGACAAGCAATCGGCATGGAAGTTCTTCCGCTAGATTCGCGCGCTTTCCCTACTTTGATGCAACGAGCGCGCGATGGAAAGCTCATCGCCTTAGTTGCAGATAGAGACCTTTCTTCTAGTGGCATTGATGTTGAGTTCTTTGGCGGAGTTGCCCGAATGCCAGCAGGCCCAGCAATTGTGGCTATCCGAACAGGCATACCACTAGTAACCGCATTTGTTTCATATACTGACACCGGCATCCATGTTGATTTAAGGGAGATCCTGATTCCAAGTGGCGCTGATGAGGCTGCACGGGTTAAGGCAACGGTTCAACTCTGTGCCGATAACTTCGCAGATGGGATTAAGAACTCTCCGCAGGATTGGCACATGATGCAGCGCATCTGGGTAGATAGAGATTTTGTGGAACGTAGGTGATGCAGATGAAGAAGTTAAGAATTGGACTCGTCTGCCCTTATGGTTGGGATACACCTGGGGGAGTGCAGAACCATGTGCGTGACTTGGCGGAGTTCTTTATCGCTGAAGGTCATTTTGTCTCTGTCCTTGCTCCGGTAGTCGACGAGCATGACTTACCTGACTATTTGGTTAACGCCGGTAAACCCATCGGCATTCCATTCAACGGCGCTGTTGCCAGATTGCTCTTCAATCCCACAGCTTTTGCACGAGTACGTAATTGGTTAACTGAAAATGATTTCGATATTTTGCACTTACATGAGCCGGCCGTGCCTTCAATTTCGCTGTTGGCGTTGTGGGCCAGTGAGGGACCTATCGTTGGAACATTCCATGCTCAAGCGAAAAAAGGTGCAACAACTCGGGTTATTGCATCAATTGTTGAGCCAGCAATCGAACGCTTGAGCGAGAAGATTGCAGTCAGTCAAGCAGCATATGACACGCTCCAAGAACATATGGATACAACCGCCTACGTTATTCCGAACGGGATATTTGTTGATAGGTATCGAGATGGAACCGTCGAGGATAAATGGGCAGGACCAACCTTGGGATTCATCGGACGCTTTGAGGAACCACGTAAAGGTTTGGAAGTTCTCATTGAAGCCATCCCAATCATTTCTCGGTTCATTCCCGAT
>JBILXG010000016.1:0-9313 GCA_044369465.1 Candidatus Planktophila sp. | reverse complement strand
TGAGAAGAAGAATTTCGAGAAGGCCAATTCGCGGCTGAACATCGCTGAGACAGTGATTCAGAACTTCATTGGTGCGCCACTGAGTGGATTCCTTTACGCCACCGCCATTGTGCTGCCATTTGTTCTTAATAGCCTTGGATTTCTGATCGCAGCCATCTTCGTATTCATGATTCCGGCTCATCTGATCTCACATGGTTCTTCGACAACCACCAAAGAGACTGAGCAGAAATCATTTATAGGCGATATCAAATTTGGTCTCAACTATCTTTGGAACGACAGACCTTTAAGGCGTCTTGTTGCGACTACAACATCTTTGGGATTCTTTTATTCGCTCTCTACATCAACTCTCATTCTCTTTATTACAGAGACGCTCGATCTTCCAACTCAGTACTTCGGTCTACTTCTGGCCGGTGCTGGTTCTGGCGCAGTACTCGGTGGAATTCTGACTCCGTTGTTGTCCAAAAAATTCGGACGCGGTTCTGTTCTCGCGGTGGCCATCTTCATCTCATCAGTAACAGTTCTCTTTCAAGGGCTTGCTCCCAACTACTGGGTATTTGGATCTATTGGTTTTATCTCTGCCTTCTTCATCACTAACTGGAACATCTTGTTGATGTCGTGTTACCAAGTACTTATTCCTTCTGAGCTATATGGACGTATCCACGGGGCTCGACGCACCTTCGTCTGGGGAGTAATGCCTATTGGCGCATTCCTCGGTGGAGTTATCGCCAAAAGCGGCCTGCGCTTGCCTTTGATCATCGGCGGCATCGCAACTACTCTGATCTCACTATCTGCATTTAGTTTCGTTTATCGTTTAGGTAATCAAACGAGCCAAGGAGATCACAGTGAAGTCACCGAAGGTAAAGACTAAACTCGGAGCTTCGTACTGGAAGCTCTGGAGCGCGACAACGATCTCAAATCTCGGTGATGGAATTGTCTCTATCGCTTACCCTTGGTTGGCTTCAGCGGTAACGAGATCACCTCTTCTTATTGCGCTCTCAGTAGTTGTTTCTCGTTTGCCATGGTTGATCTTCACCTTGCACGCCGGAGTAATTACAGATCGCTTCAATCGCAAACGAATCATTGTGGCGATGGATAGTGTGCGTGGCTTACTTACTATCGCCGTAGGAATCTTTGTCTACCTTGAACGAGATTCTCTTCCATCGCTAAACGAGTTAACTTCTCTAACAAATCTGGAGACCAATTACACACTCTACTCAGTCATCCTCGTGACAGCTTTCCTCTTTGGCCTAGCTGAAGTTTTGCGCGATAACAGCGCTCAAACCTTGATGCCAGCAGTTGTTGAAGATAAGGATTTAGAGAAGGCCAACGGTCGTATGTGGTCGGCTGAATCTTTAACCAACTCATTTATTGGCCCACCCCTTGGAAGTTTCATAATCGCGATTGCGATCTTCTTGCCATTTTTTGTTGACGCCGCAACCTTTTTCGTTGCAGCAGCACTGATTGCAAGTATGAAACCGACGGTGAAGAGTTTTTCACCCGAGGCAAAATCCGGCCCCATTAATTTCCGCGCCGAAATCAAAGAAGGTTTCTCCTGGCTCTGGAGTCATACGCTGCTACGCCCAATGGCAATCATCCTTGGATTACTCAATGGAATTGCCTCACTTACCGGTGCAGTCTTTATCCTCTTTGCGCAAGAAGTGCTTGATACAACCGTCTTTATCTTTGCTGTTCTTGGCACAGCTGCCGCCGTCGGAGGAATTCTCGGCGGACTGCTCGGTCCCAAAGTCTCTGAAAAGATTGGAAGTGGACGTTCACTGGCGTTAGCACTTTTTGTGATGCCATTCGGAACGTTGCTCATTGGATTTTCCTCCCAGTGGTATGTCGTCTGGGTGCTCGTGGTTATTGAAACTTTCACTGCAGTCCTATGGAACGTTGTTACCGTCTCGCTTCGACAGAGTCTGATTCCCACAAATCTTTTGGGCCGCGTAAACAGCGTCTATCGATTCTTTGCCTGGGGAACTATTCCAATCGGCACCCTGCTCGGTGGAGGATTGGTAGCCGCCCTCGAAGGACCTTTCGGACGTGAGATGGCATTTCGATCGGTCTACTTTGTCGGCGCAGCTCTGGGATTCCTCCTCTTTCTCTATGCGATCAGAGTCTTAACCACTGAGGCGATAGATAAGGCCCGCGCAGCAGGCGCAGCAGGTTCAGCCAGATAAATCACCCTTAGCCCACCGCCCTCGGGGCAGCCTTACCCGCGTAATCGTGGCCTAATCGTTATCTGAGCCAATTGCCTATTACTGAGGCCTACGGCAGACTTTGCCCACCCAAAGATGGCTGTGAGGTAGGTCGACTCTTCACATCCATCTAATAACCCCTCTAGGAGGAACTATGAAGCTAAACCGTGTCGCACGCGTAGCAATTGCTACAGCTGCAACGGCTGGTCTTGCTTTCGGTCTGCTTAGCCCAGCTAACGCAGCAGCAAAGACCACAGTACAAATCGTACAAAGTAATGCTTTGACAGGCTTGAACCCAAGCGTTTCAAACATGAACCTTACGTTCAACACTGACGTGAACTACCTTGCAAACGTTGGATTTACTTACTACAACAACAAGGCAACACTTGTAGATAACACCGCATTCGGTACCTACAAGATCGTAAGCAAGAAGCCTTTCAAGATTCAGTACACAGTCAATAAGGATCGTGTCTGGTCAGATGGAACACCTATCAACGGTATCGATCTACTACTTTCACACGTCACTAGCAACGGAGATTATTCACAGATTGCAGGCCTTGGAGATCCAAGTGATGCAAAAGTAGTACCAGCATTTGACTCACTCGGTTACGGTGGACTTTACGAGCAGAACGTCGTTGGTCTTCCAATTCTTTCTCCAGACAAGATGTCAGTAACGATCGAATACGCCGCACAGGTTCCAGACTGGCGCCTACTTTCACCTGGTCCATCTCCAGTACACGCATTGGTATTGATGGCTGAAGGAAAGACAAAGCTTGGAACAACTGCAGAGAACAACGCAGCTAAAGAGCGCTTCTACAAGGCATTCGATACATACAACACCGCAACTTTGAAGAAGATTGGTAAGGTCTGGTCAAAGGATTACATCATCAACACTGTAGATGCTTCAACCAATCCACTTCTTCTCGTTGGTAACGGTCCATTCATGGTCAAGTCAGCTGTTGCTAACGGCGCTGTAACAATGGTCCGCAACCCTAAGTACAACTCAGGTCCAAAGGTCAAGAGCCTTGAGCGCGTTGTATTTAAGGTTATCGGCGACGGAACAGCTGCTGCACAAGCACTTAAGAACGGCGAAGTTGATATCTACGCCGGTCAGCCAACAGCGGATGCTGTTGCACTCCTTAAGGCAATGGCACCAGCAGTTAAGGTCATCGGTGGAGATCAGGCTGTTTACGAGCACCTAGATCTTCGCGTTGGTCCTGCATACGGTTCAGGAACTACATACGATGGACCATTTGCTGGAATGTCACAGAAGGCAAAGGATCTACGTACAGCCTTCCTTCTTTCATACCCACGTGAAGAGATCATGGCAAAGATCATTAAGCCAATCAACGCAAAGTCAGAGTTGATGAACTCATTGATGGTCTTCAACTCAGAGCCAAGCTACAAGGAGATTATTGCTAAGTCAGGTGTCTCTAAGTTCACTGCAGGTACACAAGCATCACGTACAGCATCAGCTCTTGCTTTGGTTAAGAAGCACTTCCCAGATGCAGCAGCAGGTAGCGGATCTGTAAAGATCAAGTTGCTCTTCGGTCAGCCATCAAACGCACGTCGCGTTGCACAGGCTGCACTTGCAAAGGCTGAATGGGCAAAGGCTGGATTTGATGTAGATGTAACACCTACATCAGGTTGGTCTTCATTCCTTGAGGATCCAAAGTATGACGTTTCGTTCTTTGCTTGGGTAAAGAGCGCAGCATTCCAGTCAGGTAACGTTGGAACATACGAGACTCAGGCAAACCTCCAGGGTTACTCAAATGCAACAATCGATAAGATCTACAAGGATCTTGGTGCCGCTCCAAAGACAGCAGCACAGATTGCAGCCGCTTTCGCTCAGGTTGATGCAGAGTTGATCAAGGATGCAGTAACACTGCCAGTGTTCCAGCACCCATCAGCTAACGGCGTTAACGCTAAGTTGCAGGGCGTTGCACCATCACCATTCTCTCCAAACCTAGTTTGGAACGTATGGGATTGGTACTTCACAAAATAATTCTCTGATTGAGATTTAGTTTTGTGACTAAATAAGCAGAAAATAAGTAAAGAAGGAGTGGCATCCAGAGCAATCTGGATGCCACTCTTTCTTGGCCTTTCGGATACAATTCCGATGGCTACTAGTCGGTATCTCTATCGTCAGGCAAGTGAAAGGTGTTTTGAAAAGTGATTGCTTACATCTCACGTCGCCTGGGCGTTCTCTTCGTCATTCTCTTTGGCTCAAGTTTTATCTTGTACAACTTGGCAGCAATCTCAGGTGACCCACTTGGTGAGCTTCGACTTAGTAAAGAGATCAACGCAAAGCAGCAGATTCTCGCTCTTACACGCGACCTTCAATTAGATGTTCCGCCTCCGCTGCGCTATTTCTTGTGGCTGCGCGGTGTCCTCGGAGTCTTTATTGGAAACCCTGATTTTGGATTGACTCGCACCTCAAGGCCAGTGATCGATGAGATTCTTGTAGCCCTTCCAATCACACTTCGACTCGTTACAGCGGCAACAGTCATTGCAATCATTGTCGGTATCACAATTGGAATCATCACCGCCTTGCGTCAATACTCTCGCTTTGATTATGCAATGACCTTTATCTCTTTCCTTCTCTTCTCACTTCCAATTTTCTGGGTTGCCGTACTTCTGAAGGAATACCTAGCAATCCAATTCAATACCTTCCTTGGAGAACCCACGGTCTCACTTCAGTGGTTGATAGGGCTGAGTGTGGCAAGTGGTGTCTTCTGGTCGGCCATTATTAGCGGTACTCGAAAACGAGTCTTGCTGATTTTCGGTGGCGCATTCGCCGCCAACTTTGCACTCCTCTCATTCCTCAGCGTTACTGGTTGGTTTGCCAATCCATCACTAGGTGTGATCGCGATTGGAATTCTCTCCGTAGGTGTGGCCTTTGGTATCACTCAGCTCTCTACAGGTTTGACCAACAAGGCAGCTCTGAAATCTTCACTTGTAATGGCGGCGTATACCGTCATCACTTATTACCCAGTGCAGTGGCTCTTCGAGCGAGACGCAAAAATTCTGATCTACCCACTCATTATTGCCGTAGGTTTCGCATTTGCTGTTTTAGTTTCACTCAAATTCTCAAAGATTGACCGCGGACCAATTATTCGAACATCAATTCTCTCCATTTTCATCATGGGATTCCTTGTTGTTATCGATAAGTTGATGCAGACCTGGAAGCCATATATGGAATCCGATGCTGTCTACTTCCGCCCGATCCCAACGATCGGTCAGGTCAATGCACTCTTAGAGCCAGGTAACTTCTGGATGACCTTGCTTGATGCACTTGTCCATATGTTCTTGCCAACATTGGCGCTGCTTCTTATCTCATTTGCTGGGTATGTCCGTTTCTCACGCGGAACGCTCCTTGAAGTACTCAATCAAGATTACATTCGCACAGCGCGCGCAAAGGGACTTACTGAGCGCACGGTAATCATGCGCCACGCATTTAGAAATACCATGATTCCAATCGCAACGATCATGGTTGTTGACTTCGCTGCAATTATTGGGGGTGCGATTATTACTGAGCGCATCTTTGGTTGGCTTGGAATGGGAACGCTCTTCTACGCAGCCATTAACTCCTTCGACCTCAATCTTCTGATGGGTGTCTTCTTGCTCACCGGATTCCTAGCCGTAACTGCAAACCTCATTGCAGATCTTCTCTATTCAGCGCTAGATCCACGTATTCGCGCCGGCGCGGGAGGTAATTAATGTTAAAACGTAAGAAAGATAAAGAGGAATCAATTACTTCTGGCGAACAAGCCATTATGAATAAAGAGACTGAAGGCCTAAGCCAAAGTCAGATTGTTCGTAGCCGTTTTATTCGCCATAAGGGTGCAATGACATCTGTCTTCGTACTTTCTTTTCTGATTATTGCCGTCTTTACCGCTCTTGAAACAAAGATTGGTTCTATCCGAATTCCAGGTTGGTGGAGGTTTAGCTATGACGAACTTCTTGATCTACGCACAGAGGGATGCCCTGAAGGCGTCGTCGGATGTCCAACTCTCGATCTAGTTCCATCAATTATTGACGGTACCGGCATGGGTCTTGGAAGACATCCATTTGGTCAGGACGATATCGGCCACGACTACTTTGCGATGGTCATGAGAGGAGCGCAACGCTCTCTCTATGTTGCATCAGTTATTGGTCTTCTCGCTGGAACTATCGGAATCACGATTGGTGCCATCTCTGGATACTTCCGCGGTTGGATTGATTCAACGCTGATGCGCTTTACCGACTTCATCATCACAATTCCCACAATTATTATTGGTTCAGTCGTTGGTTATCACTTCGGAAACCTCGGCGTCGGATTCCTTGCTTTCTATCTGGGACTCTTTGCCTGGACCGGACTCTCGCGACTTGTTCGAGGCGAGTTCCTGAAACTTCGAGAGCTTGAATTCGTGGATGCAGCCCGCGTTGCTGGTGCAAGTGATCGCCGTATTATCTTTAAGCACATTCTCCCTAACGCGGTGGGTGTCATCATCGTCTCAATTACTCTTTTGATGTCAGGTGCGATCCTGCTTGAGACTGCGCTCTCATTCTTGGGCTTTGGTGTTGTTGCACCAGATGTTTCGCTGGGATCACTTATTAGCCAATACCAGGACTCATTTACAATCCGCCCCTGGCTCTTCTGGTGGCCGGGTCTTCTTATTATTACCATCGCACTCTGCATTAACTTCATCGGTGATGGACTACGTGATGCCTTCGATCCACGTCAACGCCGTCGTCTGACTAAGAAAGATAAAGAGCGCGCGAAGGTTCAGGCACGAATTGCAGCAAAAAATGACTAGTGCAGTTTTAGAAGATACTCAACGCGCAGGCGATTACAAAGAGAGTAATCAGAGCGGTCAGACCGTTACGGTTAAATTCAGTTCGGTTGTCACACGTACCTTTAGTGGTACTGCTGTGAAAAGCTTCCAAGCGGATGCGAGCAAGAGCGAGAGCTTGTCCAGAGTGAGTACGCGGAGATTCACCGGGTCTCATGTTGTGGAGATCGGGGATCTTCAATCCGCGAATCTCACTGGCATGGACAGTTCTGCTGTGATACCTGCCTGGGGCTTGAGCCGCCCAAGCGTAGATCTTCTCGCCAGCTACTTGGATATACATCGAGTATCGAGCGCTAATATCTTCGATTTCACCCCAACCGACAGTGATCTCTTTCAAGGGATTAGTGATTGTGATTCCTTCATCAAAGAAGGTGACCTTGGGACGAACGAAACCCAAGTGAGCAGCGTAGGCAACGAAGAGGCACCAAGCGATCGTGGTTGCAACTCCTTTGGAGCTTTCGGTGTAGAAACTTTGGCCGGCAATTCCAGCACAGAGAACGTAGATAGCAGCGGCAAAGAAGTAACTACTTCTCGGACGGTACATCTCAGAATTACTCATACAAGTAGTCTCTCACGAAAGGTTCTCCGATGAGCGAGCCAGTACTTAAGGTCCATGACTTTACCGTCGAATTTTGGGTAGATGGCATCTGGTATCCAGCTGCAGTCAATATGAATTTTGAAGTCAACCCTGGCCAAGTTCTTGCAATCGTGGGTGAGTCCGGTTCAGGTAAGTCAACGACTGCAATGGGATTGATGAGCCTTCTTGCATCAAATGCTCGCATGAGCGGAAGCATTAAAGTTAAGGGCCAAGAAATGCTTGGAGCGAAGGGATCGACTCTTCGTAAATTCCGTGGAAAAGAAGTTGCTTAC
This sequence comes from Candidatus Planktophila sp., assembly GCA_044369465.1. Taxonomy (GTDB): domain Bacteria; phylum Actinomycetota; class Actinomycetes; order Nanopelagicales; family Nanopelagicaceae; genus Planktophila. The sequence continues at coordinate 1,410 of JBILXG010000016.1, read as the reverse complement.
ATTTTCCAGGAGCCAATGACTGCTCTCAACCCTGTCTACACAATCGGTTTCCAAATTATCGAAACTCTTCGTACTCACTTTGATATGGGTCCAAAAGAGGCACGTGCACGTGCACTCGAATTGATCACCATGGTGGAAATTCCAGATCCAGCCACATCTATCGATAAGTATCCGCACCAACTTTCTGGTGGTCAGCGCCAGCGAGCAATGATCGCGCAAGCACTTGCCTGTGATCCAGGACTTTTGGTTGCAGATGAACCAACAACGGCTCTCGATGTAACGGTGCAAGCTGAAGTTCTCGATTTGATGCGTAACCTCAAAGATAAGCTCAACTCAGCTATCTTGTTGATTACCCACGATATGGGCGTAGTTGCAGATATGGCCGATGAGATTCTTGTTATGAAAGACGGTCTCACCGTAGAACACGGAAGCGCCGATCAGATCTTTAATCGCCCGCAGCATCCATATACGCAGCAACTTCTTGCAGCTGTCCCAAAGTTGGGCTCTTCTGCACGTCGCGCTCTTCCATATAACGAGAACGCAAAGCCAGCACCAGTCCTCAAGCTCGAAAACGTTACGATCGCCTATCCAAAGCGCGGTCGCATCCCTGAGTTTGTCGCTGCCAAGAACGTCAGCCTTGAAATTTACCCAGGTGAAATCCTTGGTCTCGTTGGAGAATCTGGTTCAGGTAAGACCACAATTGGTCGTGCTTCTATCGGCTTGATTCCAATCAAGGAAGGAAAGCTTGAGATCGTTGGCAAAGACATCAGCCGCGCAAAACTGAAAGAGCTTCGTGCAATCCGCCGTCATACCGGCATCGTCTTCCAGGATCCAGCATCATCACTTAATCCACGTCTTCCAATCGGTGAATCAATTGGAGAGCCGTTGTTGCTAGCGGGCGAGGCAAAGGGTGCCGATCTTGCTCACCGCGTTGAAGATCTTCTTGATCAAGTAGAACTCCCACGCAGCTACCGCAACCGTTACCCACATGAGCTTTCAGGTGGACAACGCCAGCGCGTAGGTATTGCTCGCGCACTCGCGCTGACTCCAGATCTCTTGATTGCAGATGAACCAACATCAGCACTCGATGTATCTGTGCAGGCACGATTCCTTGACCTGCTTCAGGATCTTCAGGGCAAGCTCAACTTTGCATGTCTCTTCATCTCTCACGATTTAGCTGTCGTAGATATCTTGGCGCACCGAATTGCAGTGATGCAGAACGGTGAACTTGTTGAAGTAGGCGATCGCGATCAGATCTTGCAGCATCCAAAGAGTGATTACACACGTCGCTTGATTGCAGCTGTTCCAGTTCCAGATCCTGCTGAGCAGCGCATTCGCCGCGAAGCACGCCTTGCCGCTAAGTAAAGAAAACAAGAGCGAGCCGGAAGACTACTTCCGACGCTACTACTT
>JBILXG010000124.1:0-2984 GCA_044369465.1 Candidatus Planktophila sp. | reverse complement strand
TGGACCTGATGTTTCCCCGCGCTCTACAAACTCCACAAAAGCAGGACAAGCTACATCTGTAATTTCTAGATGAGGTGCTGCGGCGAATGCATCAAGGTAGGCGCGTGATTCGATTGTGGTTGCAGTACCGATTACGCCGATGCGACCGGTGCGAGTTGCTGCCACTGCGCGACGAACTGCAGGTTGAATTACCTCAATAACTGGAACTGAGTAACGCTCACGTGCATCGCGAAGCATTGCCGCACTCGCTGTGTTGCAGGCAATAACAACAGCCTTAACACCTTGGTCAATGAGAAAATCAATTGTCTCGAGTGAGAAATCGCGAACTTCAGCGAGTGGACGAGGGCCGTAGGGTCCGCGTGCAGTGTCTCCGATATAGATTGTGGATTCATTAGGTAGCTGATCCAAGATCGCTCGTGCAACAGTTAATCCGCCAACTCCAGAATCGAAGATGCCAATTGGTGCCGAGCTCATGCCCAAAGGGTACCGTCTAATCCTTCCGTAGCTTCGTCTACCTGAGATCCGTATACGCCGGTAGAGAGATATTTCCATCCCGCATCGCAGACGATAAAGGCAATATCAGCGCTCTTTCCATCGCGCACAGCCTCATTTGCTAAAGCGATCGCTGCATGAAGAATTGCACCCGTTGAGATTCCAGCGAAGATTCCTTCAACTTCTAGAAGTTCTCGAACACGGCGAACTGAATCTTCTGCCCCTACTGAGAATCTGCGTGTGAGAACTGAAGCATCGTAAAGTTCTGGAACAAAGCCTTCATCAATATTTCTTAATCCGTAAACAACTTCACCGTATCGAGGCTCTGCAGCAATAATTTGAATATCTGGATTCTTCTCACGAAGGTAGCGTCCTGCACCCATGAGCGTTCCTGTTGTCCCAAGACCGGCGACAAAGTGTGTAATCGTTGGAAGATCTTCGAAAATTTCTGGACCTGTTGAGTCATAGTGAGCAGCAGTATTTGCAGGATTTCCATATTGATAGAGAAATACCCATTCTGGATTTTCTGCCGCTAACTCTTTTGCAACACGAACGGCTTCATTGGATCCACCCGCAGCAGGTGAAGAAATAATCTTTGCGCCCCACATCTCAAGGAGCTGTCTACGTTCTGGGCTTGTATTTTCAGGCATCACACAAATCAGACGATAGCCGCGAACTTTTGCAGCCATAGCAAGTGAGATTCCTGTATTTCCACTTGTTGGTTCAAGAATTGTTGCACCAGGTTTTAATTGACCACTTGCTTCTGCCGCATCGAGCATCGAGAGCGCAGTACGATCTTTAATCGAACCTGTTGGATTGCGATCTTCCATCTTTGCCCATAAGCGAACTGTTGAAGATGGCGAAAGTTTGGGAAGGCCGATCAGAGGTGTATGACCTACGGAATCGACTAGTGAATCAAAACGTGCCATGTAATTAACCGCCGGCGACTGCGGGCAGAATCGTTACAGAGTCTCCATCTTTAACCTGAGCATCAAGGCTTCCAAGGAAACGAACATCTTCATCGTTGATGTAGACGTTGATGAATCGACGCAACGCGCCGTTTTCAAGAAGGCGCTCTCCGATTCCTGGGTAGTTCGCATCGAGATCGGCGATCAGTGCGCCAAGGTTGGCACCCTCTGCTTGAACACTCTTCTGATCCTTGGTGTAGGGGCGAAGAATTGTTGGGATTCGAATATCGATGCTCATAGCGCACATTATGGCGAAGAAACGGCCTATTCGGTAATTGAAACTTCTTCCTCGGTAACCACGCCATCGATAATGCGGAATGAGCGGAATTCAAATGCAGGTGCAATCTCTTCGCGACTAGAAACCAGCACGTAGTGGGCACCTGGCTCGCCAGCATAGGCAATATCTGTCCGAGAAGGCCGAGCTTCGGTCTCTGTATGTGAGTGATAGATGACGACGATTTCTTCATCGTTGTCATCAATTTCTCGATAGAGAGCGAGTAAATCTTTAGGATCAAACTCATAAAAAGTTGGACTGTGTGCAGCGTTAGCCATTGGCTTCAGACGTTGCGCTTTACCCGAACCTTCTGGCCCAAGAATTACTCCGCAGCATTCGTCGGGGTACTCCTGACGTGATTGAGCAACAATTGCATCAACAAAGGTTTGCGAAATTTCAAGCATGAGCTGATCCTACAGTCTCATTCATCCATCAGCGCAGACAGTAAAGATTCTTGAAGCCAACCCAACCATGTGTACACCCCGTAAACACCACGGAGCGGGTCATCAGGTGCGAGTAGCTCTAGCACTTCTGCATTATTTTCTTGAACATTAAGCCGAACTCCGAGCGCCAATCGAATGTCATTGATTGCGCCCAGCCATGCATTTGCGTTGTCGTGATCAAGATCAACGATTCCATCATCGGCGCTCTTGAGATACATCCGCATAGACATTGCATGTGCCTGCTTCTTGCCTCTTAGCGTTGCTTCTGTATAACGTCTAAATTCACTTGCTTGAACTTCATCGGCATATGCATTTGGAAGTAGGCGGCGCAAAACTTCATCTTCTGGTGGTGAATCATGCGAAGTTATTCCAACCAATGCCGCGAGGGGATCCTCGTGACCGTGATCAACGCGCTCTGAAAGTAATTCGATTAACTGTTCTATGAGATTGAGTAAGACTTCACGTTCACTGTCGGCAAACTCAGCGATATAAGAGTTCTCTCCATGGCGATGAAAGCCCTTTTCGGTGCTCATAGAGCTTGATCACCACGCTGAAGAGTGGCCCACAAGCCGTACTCGTGGAGCATCGCAACATCGTGCTCCATCTCTTCACGAGAGCCTGTAGAGACAACGGCCTTGCCCTCGGTATGAACTTTCATCATCAATTCGTGAGCTTTTTCGCGAGAGTAACCAAAGAGTTCCATTAATACATATGTCACATAAGTCATGAGATTAACTGGGTCATCCCAGACGATAGTGACCCATGGAGTATTGCCGGAAAAGATTGCAGCAATCTCTTCTTCGATTT
>JBILXG010000123.1:0-3031 GCA_044369465.1 Candidatus Planktophila sp. | reverse complement strand
AGTTAAAGGAAGTTGCGTCACAACTGGGCATCGAAGGCGCAGCGAAGATGAAGAAGGACCAACTCGCAAGCGCTATCGCTGATTTGCAGGCAAGCAACCGTGAGGCAGCAAAGGCAGAGCGCGAAGCACGCCGTGAAGCTCGTAACGCCAAGCGAAGTGCTGGACGAGATAACAACAATGATTCAGAAGATTCAGATGGCGACGAACGCGGCGAGAGCGATTCATCAGATAACTCAAGTGACGGAAACGACCGCGGTGACCGCGGTGATCGCGGTGATCGTGGCGATCGCAATGACCGCAATCGTGGACGTGACCGCAATCGTGGACGTGACCGCAATCGCGATCGCAACCGCGACCGTGGACCACGCGAAGAACGTGAGCCTGTCATTGGCGAAGATGATGTCCTTGTCCCAGTCGGCGGTCTTGTCGACATCATGGATAACTTCTCATTTATTCGCACCGGTGGTTACCTACCAGGGCCTAACGATGTCTACGTTTCACAGAGCCAAGTTCGTAAATATGGACTTCGCAAGGGAGACGTTGTTACAGGTCAAGTACGTCAGCTCCGCGAAGGTGAGCAGCGTCAAAAGTACAACCCACTCATTACTCTCGAAACAATTAACGGCGTTACACCTGAAGAGGCGAAGGGCCGTGTTGAATTTGGAAAGCTTGTTCCTCTCTATCCGCAAGAGCGTCTTCGTCTAGAGACTGAACCAAACATTCTCACTACTCGTGTTATCGATTTGATCGCACCTATTGGTAAAGGTCAGCGCGGACTTATTGTTTCGCCACCTAAGGCTGGTAAGACAATGGTCTTGCAGTCAATTGCTAATGCGATCACAACAAATAACCCAGAATGTCACTTGATGGTTGTTCTCGTTGATGAACGTCCAGAAGAAGTGACAGATATGCAGCGCAGTGTGAAGGGTGAAGTTATTGCTTCGACCTTCGACCGCCCAGCAGATGACCACACAACAATTGCTGAGCTTGCAATCGAGCGCGCAAAGCGTTTAGTTGAACTCGGTCACGACGTTGTCGTTCTCCTTGACTCAATTACACGTCTTGGTCGCGCATATAACATCGCAGCACCTGCATCAGGTCGAATACTTTCTGGTGGTGTTGATTCAGCAGCGCTCTATCCACCAAAGAAGTTCTTCGGAGCCGCACGTAATATTGAAGATGGCGGTTCGCTCACTATCTTGGCAACAGCCCTTGTTGATACCGGCTCACGAATGGATGAAGTGATCTTCGAAGAGTTCAAGGGAACTGGAAATATGGAGCTCATCCTTGATCGCCGTATGGCAGATAAGCGCATCTTCCCAGCCGTCAACGTTGTTGCTTCCGGTACTCGTAAAGAAGAAATTCTTATGGGAACAGAAGAGCTCAATATTGTCTGGAAACTTCGCCGCGTACTTCACGCACTTGAGCCACAAGCTGCGCTCGAACTTCTCTTGGAGAAGATGAAGGGCACTAAGTCCAACGTTGAATTCTTGATGCAGATCCAGAAGACAACATCAGGACCTGACGACTCCAAGTAAGAAGTAAATTAATTAGTTCTGCGGAACGAAGACTTCTCCGATTACGCGATTGACGAGGGCTATGTAGGCATCGTTATTGACTGGGTTCTCACTCAAGTCATCAACAATCTTTCCAAGAGTCCATGCCTGCATAAGTACAGCTAACGCATGCGCATCGATCTCGGTGCTACACAACTGGCGTGCCTGCGCATCTTTAATGATTTGTACAAGGGCATCAGTTAAGCGTTGCTGTTCACCCTGCAGCAGTACTGACATGCGCGGACTTGTAATCGCGCGACCGATGGTGAGTGCACGCTCTTGTCGAGCACGCTTCATCCCCTCACCTTGTGTGACGGCAGATAATTGTGAAAGCCCTTGGTAGAAATCTTCACCAGTTTTTGCAGCAGATAGAAGTGCTTGCAGCGCTGCGATGTTTGTATCTACATAACGCGCATATCTGACGATCATCGCCGCTTCTAGAAGATGATAGATATCTTCAAAGTGGTGATAGAGAGAGCCTTTAGAGATACTCGACCGGTCAAGCACCATTTCGACCGTTATTTCATCGAAGCGATACTTGTCTAGAAGGTCGGCCGCGCACTCAATCAATGAGGACTTGGTGGGGTGGGTCGTCTTAGGCATAGCCCTAGTCTGGCAAAACTTTCGGTTTTTGACACATCGCGCCCCCACCCAGAAGTGTGATCCACGCAATTATCGAAAGGCATTCACAGGGATATCACAAGGTCGAACCCCATTCTCTACCCAGAGGCAGCGCAGGGTGCGCAAAGCCAACGTCCGGAGAACTTCAAGGAGTAGAAAATGATTTTAATTAAGAAAGTTGGCGCAATCACCGTTTTGGCATTGGCCCTAGCAACACCAAACGCAATGGCTGCAGATACAGCAACACCACTCAATTCACTTACTGCACGCGAACAAGCAGTTATTGATTTCCAGAATTCAATCGCCGCATATACAGCAACTGCTCGCGCGGCTCACGACAAATTCCGTGCAGATCTAGCTGCGTATCAAGCAGCTCAAGCAGCACGTCAAGCCGCCATTCGCCCACTGGCAGATGCACGTCAAGCAGCGGTGTTAGCTGCAAATACAGCATTCACAGCAGCGATTGCAACAGTGACAACACAAGAAGGACGTGATGCTCTCGTTAAAGCTCGTAAAGATGCAATTACTGCAGCACATGCAACATTTAAGTCTGCAGTTGATGCACTTGGTGCAGCACCAACAAAGCCAGCCAAGCCAACTCTGCCAACAAAGCCAACTAAGCCTGTAAAGCCAGGTAAGGCAGAGAAGGCTCCAAAGAGCGGCAACTAACTCAGGCAAGTTTCCGAGACTTCCGGGGGTAAATCGGCTTTCCCCCGCATAGAGAGATCATCGATTTCTCAGGTGCGGGGGAGAGCCGATACTCTTTCCCCCTAGTAATCGAATACTTGGTTCACCTGACCGAAAGGCCTAGGACCCAAGTCGAACAGAGGAAAAACAATGAAGCCAGAGATCCA
>JBILXG010000122.1:0-3069 GCA_044369465.1 Candidatus Planktophila sp. | reverse complement strand
CTTCATAAGTGTCACTGTGCCACATTGGAGGCAAAAGTGCGAGAAAATAGAATATGAGTCCGCGCCGTAACTATCCCAAGAATCGCAAGTCAGGCGGTGGCGGAGCCAGCGACGATTATCGTGAGATAAATCCCTCAAATCAAAGTTTTGAAGAAGCAGAAGATGGACTGTGGGTTGTTAGACAACTGACCGGATCAGGTGCGACAAAACCATATCGCTGCCCGGGCTGTGATCAACTTATTCCGATGGCAACACCACATACAGTTGCATGGAGAGATGGCGAAGAAGATTTGCGACGTCATTGGCATAATATCTGTTGGAGCAAACGTCTACATCGCAGACCAAAGAATTTTTAAGCTTTAACCTAATCTACCCTTTAAAATTTTATTCAAACGAACAATCAGTTTGTCATTTCCTGCCGTTCGACTAAATGAAGTAAATGCAATTGGCAGATGGAAACGTGTGCGAACAACACTTCTTGCGTAGGTGAATTCAAGAATCCCTTCAGGACCGTGGATACGGCCGTAACCACTATCTTTCACGCCGCCAAATGGGATGGATGCAATTGCCGCAAAGGCAATAACTGAGTTGATGGAGACCATGCCACATGCAAGTGATCGTGCAATCTTCTTACCATTGCGCTTAGACCAGACAGAAGCGCCGAGTCCATATCGCGATGCATTGGTAAGCGCGATCGCTTCGTGCATTGTTGCTACACGATTAATCACTAGGGTTGGGCCGAAGGTTTCCTCCGTTATCGCAGTTGAATCCTCAGGGACATCTGCAATGATGACAGGGTCGACATATGGCGCGCGCACAGAATCCACACCACCCATGAGAACACGTCCACCTTTAGCAATTGCATCTTTGATATGTCCTTCGATGATTGCTATCTGCTTTGGCATTGTGGCAGGACCATAATTTCCAACGCCGGGTTCACCAGGCTTGATTGTGGATGCAATACGTAGACAGTGATCGATAAACTCATCAGCTACATCTTTATGTACATAGACTCGCTCTGCCCCAATACATGTTTGGCCAGCGTTAGACATTGATGACCAGATCGTTGCATCAGCTGCTCGCTTGAGATCAGCATCGCGATCGACAATAACAGGATCTTTTCCGCCACATTCAAGGATTACTGGCGTCATCGAAAGTGCACATGTTGCCGCAACTCGCTTCGCTGTTGCTGTTGATCCGGTAAATGCCAACTTATTTACGCCACTTTCGCATAAATACTTTCCTGTATCACCCAAGCCGGTTACGCAGGTAAAGACATCGTTAAGTCCAGTAGCCTCTAAAAATGAATCGGCTAGGAATTTTCCGACAGCTGGGGTGTATTCACTTGGCTTAAATACAACAGTATTTCCCGCAGCAAGTGCGTAAGAGATTGAACCCATCGGAGTAAAGACGGGATAGTTCCACGGACCAATTACTCCGACAACTCCTACTGGTGAACGCTCTACCGTTGCTGACATGTTTGCCATGAGCACTCCTGGTGAACGATGGGCAGTTCGCAAAACTTCTTCTGCTTGCCGTGCAGCCCAACCTAAGTGCGCTAGCGCTAGAGAGGCTTCCAGAGTTGCATCACTTGTTGGCTTTCCAGTTTCCAAAGAAACAACTTCTACTAATTCATTGAGGTTTTCGAGCAGGTAGGTATTCCACTGCAGCAGGGCTTTCTTTCTCCCTTTGAAACCCAACGCCTGCCAAAACGGTGCAACTTCGCGAGCACTTGCCACCGCTGCATCAACATCTTCTTGAGAGGAGATTGCGTGCTGGCCAATGCTGAGGCCGGTGACGGGATTAAATGAATCGAATGTGCTCATGGGTAAAGACTAGACTGGGCACTATGTCGCAACCAATCCGTCCGAGCACAGTGTTGCCAGCAATTCGTACTCCATTTACCGTGACAACGGCTGACGGGCAGACTCTGGTGGGTGAAGTTGCTGCACCGATCAATGGCCGCGTATCTCCAGCACTCTTGATGCTTCATCCCAACCCAACGGGTGGGGGAATGATGGATTCGCATATCTACAAAAAGGCCGCGAACAGACTTCCCGCAATGGCAGGAATAACAATTATTCGCTTTAACACTCGTGGAACTTCTAGTGAAGCGGGAACAAGTAGTGGCGCTTACGATAATGGAGATAGCGAGAAATTTGATGTCGAGGCGATGATCTCCTACTGCTTTGATCAATTGAAGATTGAAGAACTCTGGGTATGTGGTTGGTCCTTTGGTACAGATTTAGCAATTCGTCACGCGCGCGATCCACGAATCAAAGGTCTTATTCTCTTAAGCCCACCACTTAAATATTCACAAGAATCAGATCTTGATTTTTGGGTGAACGATCCACGACCAATTACAGCTCTCATTCCTGAATTTGATGATTACTTAGTACCCGAAGAAGCTCGTAAGAGATTTGCAAAGATCAAGAATATGAACTTGATAGCAGTCGATGGTGGAAAGCATCTGTGGGTGGGAGAACCCTCTGTGTATCGCGTACTTACTGAGATTACGCGCGTTATCGCACCTGAGCGGCTACCTCTTTCGCAAGAGATCGACGATTAATTCTTATCTGTTTGTGGGAAAACAACTTCTTCTAGAATCAAAATAATTGAAGCTGCAATAGGCACTGCCAACAATCCACCGATGAGTCCTAGAAGTGATGTTCCCAATAGGGCAGCAATAATTGTCACTGCTCCTGGAACATTGAGGGCACGTTTCATAATGCGCGGCGTTACGACGTAATTTTCAATCTGTACGTAGACCACATAGGCAATAAAAGCGATGACTCCATAAAGTAGAGATTGGGTCAAAGCAATCAAAGTTACGATCGTGCCCCCGATGTAGTGACCAATCAATGGGATGAATCCACAGACCAGAACGATCATCGCGATAGCAAATGGCGATGGTAGGCCGAGAGCAAAGCCAAGAATGAGCACAAAGATCGATGCCATAAAGGCAATACCAATCTGACTTCCTACGAATGAACCTACTCGACCGATAATGGCAAAGGTTAACTTTGATACGCGATCACGACGTGTTGCAGGGACAAAGCGCAATCCAAA
>JBILXG010000121.1:0-3087 GCA_044369465.1 Candidatus Planktophila sp. | reverse complement strand
TACAACGCCATTGTTAATTACGAGAATTTGATCGGCTTCCATCACAGTGCTGAGGCGATGTGCGATCACAATACTGGTGCGTCCCTTTAACGCTTGCTTCAACGCATCTTGAACAAGTGATTCATTCTCGGAATCTAGGTGCGCAGTTGCTTCATCTAGAATGACAACCGCAGGAGATTTTAAGAGAAGGCGTGCAATGGCAAGGCGCTGCTTCTCGCCTCCGCTGAGTCGATGCCCACGCTCTCCTACCATCGTCTCTAATCCTTGCGGAAGAGAATCGATGAGATTCCAGATCTGTGCGCTACGACAAGCCGCTTCCATCTCTTCGAGAGTAGCGTCTTCCTTTGCATATCTTAAATTCTCAGCGATTGTCTCGTGGAAAAGGTGTGCATCCTGCATCACAACACCAATGCAATCGCGCAAACTTTCTAGCTCAACATCACGAACATCGTTGCCATCGATCTCAATCGAGCCACCTGTCACGTCATAGAGTCGTGGAATCAATGCACTTATCGTTGTTTTTCCAGCACCCGATGGACCTACTAGTGCAGTCAAGGTACCTGGCTCTGAAGTAAATGAGATCCCTTTAAGAATCTCGCCAGAATCCACAGTCTCCAACTTTGCAGCTGCCTCTAAAGACGCCAGTGATATTTCATCCGCCTTTGGATACCTGAATGTGACATCCTTGAATTCAACACGAGGCATAGATGTTGTTAACACTTTTGCTCCTGGCTTACTCGTCACCATTGGCGCAAGGTCCAGTACCTCAAAGACTCTCTCGAAAGAGACGAGTGCGGTCATGACATCAATTCGAATATTTGAAAGCGCTGTCAGTGGCCCATAAAGGCGCGCAAGCAGCGCAGTGATAGCAATCATTGATCCAACAGTGATGGTGCCGTTGATAGCCAAGTGACCGCCGATTCCATACGCGAATGCAGTTGCGATCGCTGCAACGCTTGTCAGCGCGATAAAGAAGAGGCGATTGAGAAGGGCGAGCTGAATACCAATATCGGCGACTCGTCTTGCGCGAGAACGGAAATACTCTTTCTCGCTCGAGTGCTTACCGTAGAGGGCGACAAGGAGTGCGCCTGAGACATTGAACCGCTCTGTCATTGTGCTCGACATCTGCGCATTAAGCTCGAAGGAGTCACGCGTCAACGATTGAATCTTTCGCCCCACCCATTTGGTTGGGAGGAGAAACAGAGGAAGTAGGGCAAGTGAGAAAAGGGTAATCTGCCAAGAGAGAAAGAGCATCGCAATTGTCACAAGGAGCAGGCTTATAACGTTGCTAATGACTCCAGATAACGTTGCGGTAAACGCTTGTTGAGCGCCCATGACATCCGAGTTAATGCGCGAAATGAGCGCTCCGGTTTGGGTACGGGTAAAGAATGCAATTGATTGTCGCTGAACATGAGCAAAAACTTCTGAACGTAAGTCGTAGATCAGTCCTTCACCGATGCGGGCCGAAAACCACCTACCAATTACATTCATAATGGCATCGACTAGTGCTAGTCCGCCAACGATGAGTGCCAATCGTGTAACTAGCTCTGCATCCTTGGGAATAACTCCATCGTCAATCAGTCTCCGAAGGAGCAAGGGAGTTGCGACGATTAAAAATGCATCAACAACTACGGTTGCGAGAAAGAAGAAAAGGTAGCTTCGATAATTCTGGGCATAACCAAGAATCCTCTTTACCGTTCCCGGTTTGAGTTTTGCTTCCTTAACTGATGGGTCTGCAGTGATTGACCTGAAGGTCATCCACATTGCGTGTTGAGACATGGGTTAAACAGTAAACCCTAAAGCCCTTAACTGTTCACGGCCATCATCTGAAATCTTGTCTGGGCCCCAAGGTGGCATCCAGACCCAATTAATCTTCACATCACTTGTTAAAGGAGCAAGCGCTTGTCGCGTCTGATCTTCAATGACATCTTGAAGAGGGCAGGCAGCAGAGGTAAGAGTCATGTTGAGAATCGCAATGTTGCTCTCATCAACCATCACATCGTAGATAAGACCTAGATCAACAACGTTGATTCCAAGTTCCGGATCCACGACATCCTTCATCGCCTCTGTAACGTCTTCTACTTTTGCGCTCATGCTTTGCCTCTCAATAGTTTTGGAATTCTATAACTCTTTTACTTGCTTTGAGTCTGTATAGACGCATCTTTAATCGCCATCCAGCCTAAAAGCGCACATTTAATGCGTGCTGGGTACTGAGAGACTCCAGCCAGGGCGACAGCATCTTCTAACGTTGCCTCATCTCCCACTTTCTTTCCCTTGCTCTGCATAAGGTCGACAAACTCATCGGAGATTGCCTGCGCTTGCTCGAAGGTCTTACCAATCAGGAGATCGCTGGCAATCGAGACACTTGCTTGCGAGATAGAACAACCGACCCCGTCCCAGGTAATCGCCGTAATCACACCATCGACAGCAGTAAGGTTAAGAGTGATCTCATCCCCACAACTTGGGTTGATGTGATGGACTTGAGCGTCAAAGGTTGGTGAAAGCTTCTTATTGAGTGGGTTCTTATAGTGATCAAGGATGACTTCTTGATAGAGGGTATCTAGATTCATTATTTGAAATACCCCATCGCCGATTTAACTCCATCAATAAGTGCATCGTTATCCTCGATTGTGTTGTAGAGGTAGAGAGATGCGCGTGTCGTTGCAGGCACTCTCAGTGATCGAGTTAATGGCCATGCACAGTGGTGGCCGGTGCGAACTGCAATTCCCTGGCTATCTAAAAACTGGCCAAGATCATGGGGATGGATTCCTTCCACAGTAAAGGAGAGCGCTCCCCCACGTGCTTCCATGGAGTGAGGTCCAACAAGTGCAACCTCACTGATATCGAGCAGTTTGCCCATTAAATCTTTGGTGAGCATGTGTTCGTGTTCTGCAACAACATCCATACCAATCGCGCTTAAGTAATCAACTGCAGCACCCAAGCCAACTGCTTGAGCCATATTTGGCACTCCTGCTTCGAATTTTGCAGGTGCAGGCGCCCACGTTGCAGTGGTCATCGAAACATCTGCGATCATCGATCCACCTGTAAGAAATGGTGGTAATTCTTCAAGGAGCGGACCGCGTCCCC
>JBILXG010000120.1:0-3089 GCA_044369465.1 Candidatus Planktophila sp. | reverse complement strand
AACCCTTGTCTCTGAAGTTTCTGGTGAAATCATCTTTCACAATGTTTCATATAAATACCCTGGTAGCGACAAAGAGGCTGTATCTAATCTAGATCTCATAGTCCCAGCGGGAGAAACCATTGCACTCATAGGATCATCCGGTTCTGGTAAAAGCACTTTGATAAATCTTGTGATTGGTTTTGTTCGCCCGACAAATGGATATATAAGTTGTGATAATGCTCGCCTCGAGAGTTTAGATCTGCGGACATTGCGCAGGTTTATCTCCGTCGTCCCGCAAGAAACGGTTTTATTCAACGCAACTATAAAGGAGAATATCTCCTACGGTTTGCCAGATGTCACAGATGAACAGATCGCTAATGCGCTTGCAATGGCCAACGCCCATGAATTTATCGATGAGATGCCTGAAGGACTAAATACTGAAATCGGAGAACGTGGAGCATCTCTCTCTGGAGGACAACGTCAACGACTTGCAATCGCCCGTGCGATTATTCGTGATCCTAAAATTCTCATCCTCGACGAAGCCACATCTGCTTTAGACACTGAGTCAGAATTGTTAATTCAAGACGCAATTTCCAAATTACGGAAAGATCGTACAACATTTATTGTTGCCCACCGTTTATCTACTGTCCGTGATGCTGATCGAATCGCAGTTATGGAAAATGGCCGCATCGTCGAAATTGGCTCCCACAATCAATTGCTCGAACAAAGTGGCCGGTACAAAGAGTTGGTCAATACCCAAAATGTCCTCAGTTGAGTCGGAAGTAGCCGACCGCTAGGATTACTCCACCTCGGACGATTGGCTCAGCGGTAGAGCACCACATTGACATTGTGGGGGTCACTGGTTCGATCCCAGTATCGTCCACCAAAATCAGATTCTTAAACTCGAGTCTCTCCCTTATCTGGTTGCGGTCAAGCCAAGCAGTTTTGCTAGGTCGAAACGCACGGCCTTGCGCCATGATTGTTCGACAAACTTTGCGTATCCCACCTTGTTGAGAAGCTGATCCTCTTTCGATTCAAGCAAATGCCACGTCGCACCTTCGAGAAAGCGCAACTTCGTGTGCAGCTCAATTAGCTGAAGATCTCGCTCGGTTATGTGAGCGCCTCGGAAGTATTCCTTGAGATAGGTGGAAACCAAGTCGCGCTGCATTGCTTTCTTCTCGTAGAGCATCGAGTGAATCGTTACACCTAGTTCAAAATACTTCGATGCCCATCCAGATTCGGCCCAGTCGATGAGTACAGCGCGATCAGGCTGGAACACAACGTTAGAAAGATGGCTGTCACTGTGAATGAAGGTCATGTTATCTCGCGCAAGTTCGTGAGTTTTAAGTGCTTGGGCTATTGAACGCGCATACCTCACAAGTTCGGGCGCATACTCCGAAGCATTCGCCTTTGAGAAAATCGGCTTTAACATTCTGGCCGAGTTCCATTCAGCTAACTTCGTTTTTCCATCGCGTTCGAATGCTAGGTGCAGCTTGCGATGAGCTTCGGCAAGCAAACTTGCATGTATTGGCAACGTCTTGCCTTCAATGATCTCACCTTCGATATATGAATACGAAACCATGTCGTATTGCTTCAGCAGTTGACGGTTGAGAACCGTTGGCGCAGGAATCTTTCTGCTGTGCAGAAGGGTTAGGTTGTCGATCTCTTTGTCGAGTTGCCCCATAAGTTTCTTGTTTTTGCGAACAAACTTGTAAACACGAGAAAGTCTCTCGTTAACTACGGTGATCGCTTCGTGACGCAATGCTTCAATCGAAAAGCACTCAGGGCTGTCTATCTTATGGAGCACTGTGCCGATCTCACGGGGAAGCGAGTCAAATGAAAGAGTCTTTGACATTCTTCTAGTTTAACAGTGCCTGATTTCGAGCACTAGCAACGTAGCGAGCACTATTTATAAACCAGCCTGAAGTCGGATTCTTTATAGCCCTCATCAAATCTTCCAGAAAACATCAAAGCAGCTGCCTGCCGTCCTTGAGCATCCGATGACATAGCCGAATAACCATTGCAGCCGTGTACGACATACAAACCTGTATCAACCTCACCAATATATGGATTCTTAGTAAATGTTCTCGAAATCACACATTTCTTCAACTCTGTCTCCAGAAACGTTACAGTCGGAAAAAGTTTGGCGAGTTCTCGTTCAAGAATTGGGGCAAATGCTCTCTGTCCATCTCCATTAAACCAATCATTCATCGCACTCTGCTCATCGAGATTCAAATCAAGTTTCTGATTCATTCCCATCTTCAGAACATAACTACCATCCGGAGCCTCGGTTGGCGCTGTCAGATATATCCCATCGAACTCCTCAACATTAATCTCAAATAGCAACGATGGCATGTTCCGCATTTGAAGATAGTCATCTTCTGATATGCGTCCCATAATCACTACTTCACTCTTGTTCTCGAACTTCAATGGACGGGGTATCAAGCCAAAGTAGTTGGTGAAAGCGCCTGCAGCAACCAAGACTTTCTTCGCAAAGTAATTCTGGCCAGAAAGGGTTTTGATTATCCAGCCTCCATTAATCTGCGAAATTTCAACTACGAGATCATTTATCTCCGTACCGCCCAGTTCCATGAATGCTTTCAACTGTGCAGTGACTAACTTTCTGGGATTAATCTGACCTGCGAGATCTGATTCGAATATCCCGAATATCTCCCCTGCTATTGCCAATTTGGGCGAAATTGAATTCAAATCTGCAGAACTTCCAATTTTTTCAAAGCTGAGATCGAAGAATTCAGCAATCTGGGGTGCAGATTTTAAGTAGTCATCTTCAAAATTATTCACATAAACGCATCCAGAGTCCTGATAGAAATCTATTCCAGTTTGATCTTCCAATGATTTCCATGATCTCGCTGAGTCAAGATTTAATCGAGTCCATACTTTGTCTTGCGCGATAATTCTCTGCACACGAGTATTATCAAAGTGGCTTGCAAAGACTTTCTCTGTCTCCACACATTGCTCTTCAGTGGGACCAATTATCGCAACATTAGAGTTCTCTATCGCCAAGTGGCGAGCACTCGCGGAGGCTAGTAAACCTCGACCAACTACGATTACATCAAAACTTAACATCTATTCCTTGCTTGTTAGTTTCT
>JBILXG010000119.1:0-3090 GCA_044369465.1 Candidatus Planktophila sp. | reverse complement strand
GATCCCGCCACTACTCAATGACTTTGTATCTCTCCTTAAGGACACCGGTCTGGTATCCATCTTGGGCGTTACAGATGCAGTTCGTGCCGCTCAGATCAACGCTAGCCGTACCTTTAATTACACGCCATACGTCGTTGCCGCAATCTTGTTCTTACTGATCACGATCCCATTAACTCGATTTATTGATCGCCACATTCGTCTGCGCTCTGAGAAGCAGAACTCGGATGGTCTGGCATGAGTACTCCAGTACTAGAAATCGTTGATCTACGTAAATCTTTTGGTGAGACTCTTGTTTTACATGATGTAAATCTGACCGTGCCAGAGCACACTGCCACCGTACTTATTGGAGCATCTGGTTCAGGAAAATCAACTCTTCTGCGCTGCATCAACCTGCTTGAACCAATTGATGATGGGCTGATTTATCTCGATGGGCAAGAGATCAGCGATCCAGCGATCAACGTTGATGTTATCCGCCGCAAACTCGGCATTGTCTTCCAATCTTTTAATCTCTTCCCTCATATGACTATCCGGGAAAACATCACTCTGGCTCCGATCAAAGTTCAAGGCAAAAGCCGAGATGAAGCTAATGAGTTGGCAGATGGATTACTAAAGCGCTTTGATCTCATGGAGAAAGCTGATGAATATCCAGATCGCTTAAGTGGGGGACAGCAACAACGTGCGGCAATCATTCGCTCCATTGCTGTTAACCCACGTCTGCTATTACTGGATGAAGTAACCTCGGCTCTTGATCCGGTGCTGGTTAATGAAGTCTTAAGTATTGTGCGCGACCTCAAATCCGATGGAATGACGATGGTCTTAGCAACGCATGAGATGGGCTTTGCAACTCAAGTTGCCGATCAAGTCTGCTTCCTCGAATCAGGTTTAATTCTTGAACGAGGAACTTCTGAGCAAGTTCTCAAAGCTCCAAGCCATCAGAAGACCAAAGAATTTCTTAAGCGGGTCCATGAGGCAGGTCGTCTCTGATGTTGAAAATGATTGGATAAGATTTAACTTATGAGTGCTATTAATGAAGATGAACTTAAGGCACGGCTGGACCCATTGTCGTATGAGGTCTTGCGCAACGGTGCAACTGAGCGTCCCTTCACCGGTGAATACACTGACACGGATAAAGTCGGAAGTTACCGATGCAAGGCATGTAGCGCTGAATTATTTAAGAGTGAAACTAAGTTTCACTCAGGTTGCGGTTGGCCATCTTTCTACGCTCCGACTGCCGATGACGCAGTGGTGCTTATTGAAGACCGTTCACTAGCGCCACGTATTCGTACAGAGGTACGTTGCGCTAATTGCGATTCGCATTTGGGCCACGTATTTGACGGCGAAGGTTATGACGTGCCGACTGATCAAAGATGGTGCATTAACTCAGTGGCACTCATTCTTGAGGAGAGATAGATCCTGCAAGTCTTTCGTACTCCACTTTGATACAAAGGTCCATTGCAACATCTAGCCCAGCGGCGATTGCACGTTCAGCACTTTCCTGATCGACAAGACCTAGCTGAATCCAGATTGACTGCGCGCCAATTTCTATCGCTTCATCAACTACGGCTGGAATATCGCTGACTTTGCGGAAGATATCGACCATATCTATTTTGACCGGAATATCTGCAAGGCTGGCATAACAAGGTTGATCAAGAACCGTTGTCATGGCTGGATTAACAAAGTAGAGCTCGAAGTGCGAATTCTTCAGAAGCCAACGACTGACACCATTACTAGGGCGATCTTCTTTATCTGAAATACCAACAACGGCCACACGCTTAGTCTTGGATAGAAGATCTGCCAATTGGCTATCGCTAGTGATAACTTTGCTCATCAGATAATCGTAGCCCTCTTTTTTACGAGGATGATCTCAGGAGCCAATGACGATAATGAAGGCGATACAGATAACCGAATTCGGTGGCCCTGAAAAGATGGCGCTGATAGATCTCGCAGATCCAGTACCAGGTGATGGTGAAGTTCTCCTCGATGTTTTAAAGATCGGAATAAATTACGCCGATACCCATCAAGTTGAGAATAGCTATCTCTCCGCGCAAACTCTACCGCTTATCCCTGGAATTGAAGTTGTAGGTAGAACTCCAGATGGCCAGAGAGTTCTTGCTCTAGTTTCATCGGGTGGCTATGCGGAGAAAGCAACTGCCAATAGAGCTGCAATGATTCCAATTCCCGATGCGGTCAGTGATGAAGATGCGCTCTGCATGTTGGTCCAGGGATCAACTGCATGGCACATCTTAAAAACTATGGCACACCAAAAGCCGGGGGAGAGCGTTGTTGTTCATGCAGCCGCTGGCGGTGTTGGAGTAATTGCCATACAACTCGCAAAGTTGTGGGGAGCAAAAGTTATTGCTGTTGCTTCAACTCAAGAGAAGCGAGATTTAGCACTATCACTTGGTGCAGATATCGCAATTGATGCGAACGAACCAGATTTAAAATCAGCGATCATCACCGCCAATGGTGGAAAGCGCGTCGACATTGTTCTTGAAATGGTTGGCGGACCAACCTTTGATCGCAGCCTTGAATCTCTTGCTCACTTTGGTCGATTGATTACATATGGAATGGCTTCTCGAGTAGCCCCAACTTCTATTGCACCTGGTGCTCTGATGGCAGGAACAAAAACTGTCAGTGGTTTTTGGTTGTCACACTGCTTTGGAAAGAAAGAGTTATTTCACGATGTCATTACAGAACTATTTGCGATGATTGCAGCAGGCACATTGCGTCCTGTAATTGGTGCACGCTTTGGGTTGAGTGAGGCTGTTCAGGCGCACCAACAGATGCGCGCACGAGGATCTATCGGCAAAATTACGCTTGATCCGCAGCGTTAATCGGCTGCGATTTTCTCCTTTTGCGCCATTCGCGTACACTCACACCTCTACCATCTGCCCCCCTAGCTCAGTCGGTAGAGTGTTTCCATGGTAAGGAAAAGGTCACCGGTTCGATTCCGGTGGGGGGCTCGCAGTACACAACTACATATCTAGATTTGGCGGGGTAGCTCAGCTTGGTAGAGCAAGCGGCTCATAATCGCTGTGTCGTGGGTTCAAATCCCGCCTCCGCTACCAATCTTTAGGCACCAATTTCGTC
>JBILXG010000118.1:0-3113 GCA_044369465.1 Candidatus Planktophila sp. | reverse complement strand
GAGACGCCGAGAATTGAGTTAGCGCCGAGCTTTGACTTGTTAGCTGTTCCATCAAGGGCGATCATCTCTGCATCGATCATGCGCTGATCGCGTGAATCAAAACCTACGATTGCTGATGCGATTTCGTTATTGACGAATGCAACAGACTTTTCAACGCCCTTACCGAGGTAGCGCTTGCCACCATCGCGAAGTTCAGATGCTTCAAATGCGCCGGTAGATGCTCCGCTTGGAACGCCTGCGCGAGCGAATGCACCATCTTCTAGGAGGACTTCGACTTCAACCGTTGGATTTCCACGGGAGTCAAGAATTTCACGAGCGCCGATTGCTTCAATAATTGCCATAGAGATACTCCTTCAATCGAATGCGCTCTACGTTGAACGACCAAATTATTTAGGCTGATTGCCTAGTGCTAATCCTACCCTGCCTCAGATTGGCGAATTTTCTCGATCATTTCGCGAGCATGACCGCGAAGTGAACTTTCGGGATCGATTCCATGCTGATGAGCAAGGGCGATAATTGCCGCTAGCGCCTGACCGACAGTCTCGTCTGATGGCGCTGATTGCAGTTGTTCTGATGCGGATGCGACATCTGCCATCGGTAGCTCAACCTTGTACTTTTCTGCGCGGTAGATCAGTTTTTCAACAAGTGGCAGTGCTGGTTGCGCCATTGCGATTCCATCAAGACTTGAGGTCCGTCCCTTTTCTTTCGCCTTAATTGCTTCCCAGTTTTCAATGACTTCTTCCATGTCATCTACGACGAGGCCTTCAAAGACATGTGGGTGGCGGCGAATTAACTTATCTGCGATCAACTTTGCAACATCTTCAATCGAAAATGGATCGGTCGGATGATCTTGCGCCATGCGAGAATGGAAATAGACCTGCAGCAGAACATCGCCGAGCTCTTCGCGCATACCCTCGCGATCGCCCTCACCGAGTGCATCGATAAATTCGTAGGACTCTTCGAGAAGATATTTAACGAGGGACTCATGAGTCTGTTCGGCATCCCATGGACATCCACCCGGTGAACGCAGTCGATCCATTACCTCAACGAGTCGAAGTAATTCAGACATCTAAAAACTACTCTCGAATTATTCTTGAGACGGTGTGACTGCATCGCCTGCTGCACCGGCAGCAACGATCTGGCCTGTGGTTGCATCCCACTTGCCGTAACGTGGGTTCACTTTGATCTTAAGTTCATTAACTTTTGCGACGAAGAGTTGCTGAGTGCGATTTTGAACTTCAGCTTCGGCAACGCCAGTCTGCAATAGCGCTTCTCCTAATTTTTCGGTTGTGATGATTGCACGTAGGTATCCATCGAGATCTGCAGGAGAGATTGAAGCTGAAACTAGTGCTCCAGGTAGCGCCTCTTCTCCACCAACCTGCTCGACGATTTCTGCACGACGTCCCGCGATTTCAGAACTTGTGATTTGGATATCGAGCTCTTTGGCGATCTCTGCAAATCCTGCAATGAGAACTTTGAAGTTAAGTTGATTGCGAAGGAGAGTTTCACCCGTTTGAAGCTGCATCTGTGAAGTATCAACTTTTGCACGCTCAGCCAGGAGCAAATCTACGTTTACCTGAAGTTCTGCAGTTGTAATCTTGGTATCGCCTAACGTCACAGCTGCATCAACGTTGGAGCAACCTGTCAGTAGAAGTCCTGTTGCAACTACAAGGGCGGTCAGAATCTTCTTCACGATTTACTCTCTTTCGTCGTTAACTCTTCCAGGGCCGTGGAGACCCAGGCCAGAAGAGAAGTATCCCCCATTGTCGGCGATAGATTGGACGGGCTCCAGCCGCTGGGTTTAGCGATGGTCACTAAAACGCTATTTGTTGCGCTCTTATAGAGCGATCCTGGATATAAACGGGTGAGACGCAGCTGGCGCGATTCAGGGAGAACTAGTGGCGAGATTTTCAGGAACTTCCCAGTTGAGACAACTTCGGTAACCCCTAACGCCTTTGCTTGTGCGCGAAGCGCTGCGACCTTAAGAAGTGATTGTGCTTCTTCAGGTAGCGGACCGAAGCGATCGATGAGTTCTGCCTCGATTGCATCAACGTCCACTTGCGAAGCAACATCTGCAAGGCGACGATAGAGATCAAGTCGTAGACGCTCACCCGGAACGTACTCTGGATCAAGGTGGGCGTTAACTGGTAACTCCACTTTGCATTCGCGGTTCTTTTCACCAGTCTCAATGATTCCTGCTTTGTAATCATGTACCGCTTCACCGACCATGCGCATATAAAGATCGAAGCCAACATCTGCGATATGTCCTGATTGCTCACCGCCAAGTAAATTACCGGCACCGCGAATTTCTAGATCTTTAAGTGCAACGCGCATACCTGCACCAAGATCGGTGTTAGTAGCAATTGTTTTCAGGCGATCAAGTGCGAGTTCAGAAAGTGGTTGATCGGCTGGGTATAAGAAATATGCGTAGGCACGTTCTCTGCCTCGACCTACACGACCACGGAGCTGATGAAGTTGTGAAAGTCCGAAGTTATCGGCACGCTCAACGATTAGCGTATTTGCATTTGCGATATCTAATCCGCTTTCGACAATGGTGGTGCAGACCAACACATCAAAGTCACGATTCCAGAAACCTAAGATCACATCTTCGAGTGCGTCTTCACTCATCTGTCCGTGAGCAACACGGATACGTGCCTCAGGTACAAGCTCTTGAATCTTTGATGCAGCGCGATCAATTGATTCCACGCGATTATGTAGATAGAAAATCTGACCATCACGCAAAAGTTCGCGATGTATCGCCGCTCTGATCTGAGCATCATCTGCCGGGCCTACATAGGTCAGGATTGGGTGGCGCTCTTCGGGTGGCGTTGTAATCGTAGACATCTCGCG
Source organism: Candidatus Planktophila sp. (assembly GCA_044369465.1). Lineage (GTDB taxonomy): Bacteria > Actinomycetota > Actinomycetes > Nanopelagicales > Nanopelagicaceae > Planktophila. Next base: position 263 of record JBILXG010000118.1, on the reverse strand, counting down.
AATACCGGTCACTGCCATCTCAAGTGTGCGCGGAATAGGTGTTGCAGACATAGCTAATACATCCACTGTCGTACGTAGTTTCTTGAGCGATTCTTTCTGTTCAACGCCAAAGCGCTGCTCTTCATCGACAATCACAAGGCCAAGATCCTTAAAGACCACATCGTTAGAAAGCAATCGGTGGGTACCAATGATTACATCAGCGCTTCCGTGAAGCGTTTCATCCAAGATTGCCTTGGTCTCTTTCACGCTATTAAAGCGAGATA
>JBILXG010000117.1:0-3120 GCA_044369465.1 Candidatus Planktophila sp. | reverse complement strand
GGTGAAGGCGTGACATCACAGTTCCTGCAGGTATTCCAACAATCTCGGCAATCTCTTTATATGAAAATCCTTCTACATCGGCCAAGTAGACAGCCATGCGAAACTCTTCTGGAAGTTCTTGCAGCGCATTCTTGATATCGCTATCTGGAAGATTTTCGAGCGCCTCAACTTCAGCCGACTTTCCAAGATCGCTGGTGTGGCTCTGCGCCTGATCAATCTGCCAATCTTCTAATTCATTATTAGCAATCAGCGGTTGGCGCTGCTTCTTACGATATGAATTTATAAATGTTGTTGTCAGTACGCGATAGAGCCAGGCGCGCAGGTTTGTTCCTTCTTCAAATTGGTGGAAAGAAGTGAAGGCCTTCATATATGTGTCTTGAACGAGATCGCGCGCATCTTCTGGGTTACGGGTGTATCGAAGTGCAGCAGCATAGAGCTGGTCCATAAACACAAGAGCATCGCGCTCGAACCGAGTGGTGCGATCGGAAGCGCTCTCTAGGACAAGATCTTTTGATGTCATCGCTTCTAGGCTATCTCACCTTGCTAAGAATTGCCCGACAACAAATGGTGAGGCTAAAAGAGAAGTCACGCAGGTGCTAGAACAAAGTCACGCAGGTGCTAAAAAAGCGTAGTGGGTTCACCCAATTCAATAGGCGTAATCAGATCTTCGCCATTGTTTGCAACAAGGTTTACCCGCGATGAAACAGGGTGGGCGATTAAACCGTAATCCGGTCTATCCACGCGCAACAACTCCAGCGCAACCTGTGGATCGCGTTGCGTTGGATCTAGCCAACTATCCCAACGATCTTCTGGCAACATCACTGGCATGCGACTATGAATTGTTGCAAGATCGCCGACAGCTTCACGAGTGATGATCGAAGCGCTCTCAATAATCTCTCCAGTGGGACCCACCCAACTACTCCAAATGCCAGCGACAGAAAATGCTCGTGCAGATATCTTCGGATCAGGGCTGATGTAGAAGGGTTGCTTCGGTGGATATTTTCCAAGCGCAGTTGCCCATTCGTAATATCCGTTTACCGGAATGATGCAACGCGTTCGGCGGAAGGCATCACGAAATGTTGGCTTCTCGTGAATGGATTCGCTACGTGCATTGATGGCATGTGACTGTGATGCTCGAGCGGCTGCGTGATCGCTCATCCATGGCGCGATTAACCCCCATGAAGCGGTAGCGAGTGATCGCTGACCGCGAATAATGTAAATCTCATTTGTTGGTGCAATATTCCAATTTAGCGGAAGTGAATTGTCGGTCTCATTTGATTCCAGATCAAAGGCAGAGAAAATGTCATCTGCACCTTGCGTTCTCGCATATCTTCCGCACACGCCCGTAAGTCTACGGCGGGTAGACTATGAAGATGGAATCAACGACAACAGCGCTCTGGCCTGCGATCTTTCGCGGCCGTGTACCTGTTGATCTTCACGTTGAAATTCCGGGTTCAAAGTCAGTAACAAACCGTGCTCTCATCCTTGCAGCGCAGGCAAAGAGCCCATCAACTATTCGTAAGCCGCTGATCTCTCGCGATAGCCAATTAATGGTCTCGGGCCTGCAATCTCTCGGTGTAAAAATTGATGAGACAAGTGATGGAAGTTGGATCGTAAACCCAGCGCCACTAAAGGGCCCAGCCACGATCGATGTCGGTAACGCCGGAACAGTGATGCGCTTTCTTCCACCACTTGCCGCCCTTGCACAAGGTGAAGTTTCCTTTGATGGCGATCCACGTTCTTATGAACGCCCACTCGGCCCAGTTATTAACGCACTAGAAGAGCTTGGAATCACTATCGATCATGGCGGACGCTATAGCTTGCCGATGACCATCAGTGGTGCGGGAGCAATTCCTGGTGGAGAGATAACAATTGATGCAAGCAAATCAAGTCAATTCTTATCAGCGCTCTTACTTATTGGTCCAAGTATGGTCAATGGAATTACCGTTACGCATCAAGGTGGCGAGCTTCCATCGATGCCACATATTGATATGACAGTTGCGATGTTGCGCGACTTTGGTGCAACTGTGACCGTTGATCGCGCTGCACAAAAGTGGAGCGTTGCTCCTGGAGATTTACGCGGTGTTGATCTTGTCATCGAACCTGATCTTTCAAATGCAGCACCATTCTTATCTCTTGCAATGGTCTGTGGCGGACGTGTAACGATTGCGGATTGGCCACGCCAAACAACTCAGCCAGGAGATCAGTTGCGCGAGATTCTTACTCGTATGGGTGCCACAGTTGAATTTACAAACGATGGATTACAACTTACGGGTGGGGCTTCAATTCATGGAATTGATATCGACCTTCACGATGTTGGTGAGTTAACTCCTTCAATCGCCGCCCTTGCCGCCCTTGCAGATTCACCATCACATCTGCGTGGAATTGCGCACCTTCGCCTCCATGAGACAGATCGTTTAGCCGCACTCACTCGTGAGATCAATGGGCTGGGCGGAAATGTGAGCGAAGAAGAGAGCGTTCTGCATATAGATCCAACACAGGGTGCGCTGCATGGCGGAACTTTTCACACTTATGAGGATCATCGCTTAGCAACAGCTGGGGCTGTCATTGGCTTAGTTGTGAGCGATGTACTTGTAGAAAACATCGCGACTACTCGCAAAACACTCCCTGATTTTCCTGGACTTTGGTCGAGCCTTCTTCAATGAGTAAATATTCATACGATGAATCAGATGTGCGCATCCGCCCAGCGCGGAGTACACGTCCTCGCAGTAAAGATCGACCATCACATGACGGAGCAATCTTTGCACTCGTAACAACTGTCGACCGTGGCCGAACAACCTGCATTACAGATGAGGCCGTCATTGTTACTGCGATGAAAGCGCGCGAACTCGGGCCTAAATCAGTCGTTGTTGGAGATCGCGTCAAACTTGTCGGGGATGTGAGTGGCACCGAAGGAACATTGGCACGTATTGTCGCAGTGGAACCACGACGTAATTCTTTGAGTCGCACAGTCGATGATGCCGCGCAAGTTGAACGCACAATCGTGGCCAATATCGATCAGCTAGTAATCGTTGCTGCGGTAACAAATCCAGAACCACGTAGAGGTTTGATTGATCGCTTCTTGGTCTGCGCTTTCCACGAAAATATCAAGCCTTACTT
>JBILXG010000116.1:0-3122 GCA_044369465.1 Candidatus Planktophila sp. | reverse complement strand
AACTTGCTTCAATGTCAAAGAATGTTGAGACAAAAGAGCAGATCGCAGCAACCGCATCTATCTCTGCAGCAGATACAACAATCGGCGAGATGATCGCTGAGGCGATGGATAAGGTCGGCAAGGAAGGCGTTATCACCGTTGAAGAGTCAAATACATTCGGTCTTGAGCTAGAGCTCACCGAAGGTATGCGCTTTGATAAGGGTTACATCTCTCCATACTTTGTTACCGATACAGATCGCATGGAAGCTGTTCTAGAAGATGCATACATCTTGATCGCTAACTCAAAGATCGCAAACATTAAAGACCTCGTCCCACTTCTTGAAAAGGTGATGCAGGCTGGAAAGCCAATTGCGATCATCGCAGAAGATGTTGAGGGTGAAGCACTTGCTACCTTGGTAGTAAATAAGATCAAGGGAACATTCCGCTCAGTAGCTGTGAAGGCTCCAGGTTTTGGTGATCGTCGCAAGGCGATGCTGCAAGACATTGCAATCCTTACAGGGGCCACAGTTATTTCAGAAGAAGTTGGCCTCAAGCTTGAAACAGCTGGCATTGAACTTCTCGGTCGCGCTCGCAAGGTTGTTGTCTCTAAGGAAGAGACCACAATCGTTGAAGGTTCAGGCGATGAAGCACAGATCAAGGGCCGCGTCTCACAGATTCGCTCAGAGATCGAAAAGTCAGATTCTGATTACGATCGCGAGAAGCTACAAGAGCGTCTAGCAAAGCTTGCAGGCGGAGTTGCTGTCATCAAGGCAGGAGCTGCAACTGAGGTAGAACTCAAAGAGCGCAAGCACCGCATTGAAGATGCTGTTCGTAACGCAAAGGCTGCAGTAGAAGAAGGCATCGTCGCCGGTGGTGGCGTTGCACTCTTGCAGGCAGGAACAGCAGCATTTAAAAAGCTTAAGCTCGAAGGAGATGAAGCAACTGGTGCAAAGATTGTTGAAGTTTCTATCGAAGCACCACTGAAGCAGATTGCAATCAACGCAGGACTTGAAGGTGGAGTCATCGTTGAGAAGGTACGTAATCTTGAATCAGGTCACGGACTTAACGCTGCAACAGGTGAGTACGTTGACATGATTAAGGCTGGCATCATCGATCCAGCTAAGGTCACACGTTCTGCACTTCAGAATGCTGCATCAATTGCTGCACTCTTTATTACAACCGAGGCTGTCATCACTGATAAGCCAGAGAAGAAGCCAGCTGCTCCAATGGGCGGCGACGGCGGCGGAATGGATTTCTAATCTAAATCCCGCATAAGCATTACAGGAACAGGCTCGCGATTAACGTCGCGGGCCTGTTCTGCTTTACCCTTACTCCATGAGTACAACTGCCCAAGATATCGCGCGCAAAGCCGCGATCGCTGATGCTGAAAAGGCATCTCAAGTTGGCGCATTCATCTCGAAAGATATTGATCACGACAATCGCGTTACAACATTTTTATTTGAAGCAGATCTAGCTGGATATAAAGGTTGGCGTTGGTGTGTGACCGTTGCACAAGTAGACGATAAGGCTGAGCCAACAGTTTGTGATGTTGTAGTTCTTCCTGGTCCTGATTCTCTTCTTGCACCAGAGTGGATTGAATATCGCGATCGCATCCTTCCTGAAGATATTCAGCCAGGAGTAATTGTTCCAAGCATCTTGGATGACACTCGTTTAGCACCTGGTGTGCACTCACTTATTCAGGATGAAGAACTCGATCCTGCACAAGTTTTTGATCTCGGTCTTTCTCGTGCGCGCGTACTTTCAATTGAAGGACGCGATCAAGCAAGTAAGCGTTGGTATGCAAGTGATCGCGGCCCAACAGCTCCGATTGCACAGAGCGCACCAAAGCCTTGCCAAACATGCGGATTCTTCTTACCGATCGCAGGATCACTTCGTGGATCCTTTGGCGTATGCGCAAATGCGATCGCACCAGATGATGCACGCGTAGTTTCTGTTGACCACGGCTGTGGTGCACACAGTGAGGCAACGATTAACTCGTAAATAATCGGGTAGCAGTACCCCTTTACCCTGCGATAAACTTTCCCCCGTTCGTTCAATCTCAAGGAGTCTCCAATGCCTACAGGCCGCGTTAAATGGTTTAGCCTCGAAAAAGGTTTTGGCTTCATCTCCTCCGATGAGGGCGAAGATGTTTATTTAGCTGCAACAGCTCTGCCTGAAGGCGTGCCGTCAGTTAAGCCAGGAACAAAGCTTGAGTTCTCTGTGATTGATTCACGTAAGGGACCACAAGCGATGTCAGTGCATATCGTTGATGCACCAGTCTCATTGGCTGAGAATTCTCGCGTCAATAACGATGATCTTGCTGCGATGATTGAAGACACCATCAAGATTTTGGATAAGGTCGGTAACGGTCTTCGCCATGGTCGTCATCCATCTGGAGTTGAAGCAGAGCGTCTTGGTCGCGTGCTTCGCGGTATTGCCGGTCAGCTCGAAGCTTAAATTCCGCTTCGTCGATCTCTTCTGATCGAATATCGAATTCCAGTTGCGCCCAATAAGGCACCTACTACGCATGTCCAGATGTACTTTGTATCCGCATCTAGGGTGATAGCAACCATTCCAGCGATAAGCCAAGCGATAGTTCCGATCGTAATAAGAATGACGACAGTTTTTATCGGTGACTTCGCTGACATAGGTCTATAGTAATGGGAATGCGCGTGGATGAGAACGGTAACTGGCGTTCCTTCCGCCATCGAAATTACCGAATTCTCTTTCCAGCCAACGCTGTTTCAAATATCGGGTCGTGGGCCCAGCGAATTGCGCAAGATTGGCTCGTTCTTGAACTCACAGATAACAATGGTTATTACTTAGGTCTAGTGACTGCAATTCAATTTGCACCCTTTCTTTTCTTCACGTTGCACGGTGGATTACTCGCAGATCGAGTGAATAAGCGTCTTGCTCTTGTTGTCACAAACATTTTTGGTGGTCTCTCTGCACTCGCACTTGGTTTGTTAGTGATATCAGGAGATGTCCAGCTGTGGCATGTATTTGTATGTGCCGCAGTTCTTGGAATCTCTGGTGCAATTGATGGACCTATCAGACAATCATTTACATCTGAGATCGTTGGCCATTCGGATTTAGCAAATGCGGTCAGCCTAAACTCAGCAAACTTTAACGCCGGTCGATTA
>JBILXG010000115.1:0-3134 GCA_044369465.1 Candidatus Planktophila sp. | reverse complement strand
GTGATCTTTTCGCACACTGCTTAGATCGCGATTCCGCAACAAATCAAGAATTCCTTTGTCGCGAATGAATCCACACTTAACTACCTCGGCAAGTCCTGCTGCAAAATCACGATCGGAGAGGGTTTCAAACCAAGAAGTGTCGATGAGCACAACTAGAGGTGAATGAAATGAACCGACGAGATTCTTTCCATAATCCAGATTTGCTCCAGTTTTTCCGCCGATGGCAGCATCAACCGAACCTGCTACCGATGTTGGAACAGCGATCCAATCAATACCCCGCAGATATGTAGCTGCAGCAAAACCTGCAATATCGGTAATCGCGCCACCGCCGATACCAACAACGAGATCGCTACGTGTAAAGCCCGCAGCCGCTAACCAATTCCACAGTCTGAGTAAGACATCAGGACTCTTTCCTTCCTCACCATCCGGAATGATGCAATAAATGAACTCGCAATCACCTGCCTCGAGGTTCCCGATAGCCGTTCTCATTAATTCTGTTGTAACGATCGCGCAGCGAGATCGGTCTGTAGCCTGTGCAACTAATTCACTTTGCCAACTGCATCCAACTAGAACTTCATAGTTTCGTTCAGCGCTAACACCGATTACTTCGCTCATAAATTCACCCCCTTGGTAGTGGATAAAATTTCGGCGATTTTCTGAGCGATCTGTGACGGCGACCCAGAGTCAGTTGAAACCGTGAGCGTAGCCAGACCTTCATAGATAGGACGACGCGCATTCATCAACTCCTGCCACTTTGCTCGTGGGTTTCCAACCAACAATGGACGATCGCGATTGAACCCGATACGTGGAGCTGCGCTTGAGAGCGAAACATCCAGAAAACAAATCGGATGCGCGCAAGTACGAAGAACTTGCTCAACATCGGCATTGATAACAGCGCCGCCACCTAGCGCCAAGACTCCTTCAAAACTTTCGATCTCTCGTAAGACGATCTTTGTCTCCAGTTCTCTGAAAAAAGGCTCCCCTTTATCCAAGAAAATGTCGGAGACTTTCATCCCGGATTCCTTTTCGATCAACGTATCTGTATCTGCAAAACCAGTTGATAGTCGCTGACTCAGAGCTTTACCAACCGAGCTCTTCCCAGCACCTGGTGGGCCAATCAAGATAACCAGAGGCATTTTTACTTGAAACGAAGATGAGCCATATATGACTCAAAGTTTCGTTTCGTCTCCGCAACGCTATCTCCCCCGAACTTTTCGAGTACTGCTTCAGCGAGCACGAGTGCTGCCATCGCCTCACCTACGACCCCGGCTGCAGGGACCGCACACACATCCGAGCGTTGATTGATTGCCTTAGCTGCTTGACCGGTTGCAACATCGATTGTGTCTAGTGCTTTAGGTACAGTAGAAATTGGCTTCATCGCAATACTTACGCGCAGAATCTCACCATTAGACATTCCACCTTCAGTACCGCCCGCACGATCACTTCGACGAACTATTGCTCCCGCCTTGTTATGCTCAATCTCGTCGTGTGCCTTTGATCCTCTGCGCGTTGCAGTAGTGAAACCATCACCAATTTCAACGCCCTTTATTGCTTGAATTCCCATCATCGCGCTTGCCAAACGAGCATCAAGTCGACGATCCCAATGCACATGTGAACCCAAACCAGGAGGAAGGTTGTACGCCAAAATCTCACAGACTCCGCCCAACGTGTCTCCATCAGAGTGTGCGCTATCAATCTCTTCAATCATCTTGGCGCTCGTCTGCGCGTCTGCACATCGGACCGGATCGCTATCAATACGAGACATATCGCTATAGGCAGGCAGAGCCGCAGTATCTGGAACACGGACGGATCCGATAGAGATAACATGACTCAGAATGGTGATTCCCACACTCTGTTCCAAGAATGCTCGTGCAACCGCTCCGAGCGCAACGCGTGCCGCTGTCTCTCGAGCACTCGCTCTCTCAAGAATTGGGCGTGCGTCATCAAAGTCATACTTTTGCATTCCAACTAAATCTGCGTGTCCTGGGCGGGGACGAGTAAGCGGTGCATTTCGAGCTAACCCATCAATTTCACTGGCATCTACGGGATCGGCGCTCATCACCTTCTCCCATTTTGGCCACTCAGAGTTTGCAACCTGGATGCTGATTGGACCACCTTGGCTCTGACCTAACCGAACACCACCAATAATCGAAATTTTATCTGCTTCGAAATTTTGTCGTGCACCACGCCCAAATCCAAGTCGACGACGTGCCAGGTGAAAATCTAGGAAAGTTGAATCGATCGAAATGTGAGCAGGAACGCCCTCAATAATTGCAGAGAGGGCCTGGCCATGTGATTCACCTGCAGTTAACCAACGCATAGACGTATTCTGGCAGATCAGCAGGGCGTATGCGTACCTATTTTGCGATCAAAGCGATGATTGTTCCAACCGCTATTGCTGGAGCAAGGGGTATCTGCTGCATTTGACGTAGCTTCCCTCGAGAGATCCATAGCGCATAGATGAATCCTGATAGCGAGACCGTGAAGATAAAGAGTTGATAGCTAGCCAAGTGCGGCGGTAGGAGTAAGAGCGCAAGTACGAAGATGAGTTTCACATCCCCCATGCCAAGCCCGCAACAGAAAGAGAGCGCGAGACTCAAAACAAGGACGATCAGAGATGCAGATATCTGACTTCTAAAATTGAAGTTGGTGACATCTAGAGTTGCAATCAATATGAGGGTTAGAAGTAGAACCGACTTATTTGAAATCCGATGGGTTCTCGCATCCTCAAAGACAATCCATCCAAGGATTGGTACGAGAAGGATCTGCATTGAGGGAGAATATTAAGCGAATAGGGCGCTACCCTGCGCGCGCTATTCGCTGTGGTTAAAGTTGAGAAAGTACTTCTCGCAGATCTGCTGCAAGCGATCCACGATCAAACTCCTCGGGTAGAACCAAAGCAAGTTGATCTAAACCTTGCCACAGAAGGAGTTCTTTACCATTTATCACTTTTCCAGATCGGTCTTCCCAGGCCGATGCTAGAACCGTTGGCCAGGGTTTATAGATCACATCAAAGAGAAGACCGGACACCTCAGCAGGTAAGTTTTCGGCGAGAATGTCAGCAGCTCCAGCCGGTGTCGTGTTGACTACAAGATCGTATGAATTTATATCTGGATCATTAACCCAAGGAAGAT
>JBILXG010000114.1:0-3169 GCA_044369465.1 Candidatus Planktophila sp. | reverse complement strand
CGCGATCGATTGGGAATTCCAATTCCTGATTCACAACTAGATAAGTACACACCTGCTTACTACAAGCCAGCCGATAATTCAGAGGAAGCTATGTACATGGCCGAACGCCGTGCAGCACTTGGCGGAACAATTCCTCGTCGTCGCGCTAAGTCAAAGCCGCTCCCTATGCCATCTGACTCTGTCTACGAAAGCGTTAAGCGCGGTTCTGGACATCAAGAAATTGCAACAACGATGGCATTTGTTCGCATGCTCAAAGATTTGGTGAAGGATCCAGGTCTTGGTTCACGCATTGTTCCTATCATTCCTGATGAAGCGCGTACCTTCGGAATGGATTCACTCTTCCCAACGATGAAGATCTACTCACCACACGGCCAGAAGTACACAGCCGTTGACCGTGAATTGATGCTCTCGTACAAGGAATCAACCTCTGGTGTCATTCTTCACGAAGGAATCAATGAGGCGGGATCGACTGCATCTTTTACCGCAGTAGGAACGTCATATTCAACACATGATGAGCCGATGATTCCTATCTACATCTTCTACTCAATGTTTGGTTTCCAGCGCACAGGAGATGCATTCTGGGCTGCTGCCGATCAGTTAGCTCGTGGATTTGTTCTCGGTGCAACGGCTGGTCGTACAACACTTAATGGTGAAGGTCTACAGCACGAAGATGGACATTCACATCTTCTTGCCTCAACCAACCCGGCAGTTGTCTGTTATGACCCAGCATTTGCATATGAAGTCGGACATATCTTTAAAGATGGTCTGCGCCGTATGTACGGACCAAACAGTGAGAACATTTATTACTACATCACTGTCTACAACGAGCCATACCTTCATCCAGAAGAGCCAGCAAACCTTGATGTTGAAGGATTGCTCAAGGGTATTTACTTGTTCCGTTCAGGTGAGCGTCAACGCAAGAAGAATGCACAAATCTTGGCTTCTGGTGTTGCAGTCAACTGGGCCACAAAAGCGCAAGAACTTCTTCAGAAAGATTGGGGAGTCAGCGCCGATGTCTGGTCTGTCACCTCATGGAATGAACTTCGCCGTGATGGTCTAGTTGTTGATCGCCACAACCTACTTAATCCTTCATCTAAGAAGAGTGCATACCTGACAGATCGTTTGAAGGATGCGCAAGGTCCGGTCATCGCAGTCAGCGATTACATGCGCACTGTGCAGGATCAGATTGCTCCATGGGTTCCACAACAATTCGCTTCCCTTGGTACAGATGGATTTGGTCTTTCAGATACCCGCGGTGCACTTCGTCGCCACTTCAAGGTTGACGCTGAATCAATCGTTGTTGCAACACTTGCTCAACTCGCCAAAGCAGGCGATGTCAAAGAGTCTGTAGTGCAAGAAGCGCTGAATAAGTACCGTCTTGATGACATCTCGGCGGCAGATCCTGGAAATACTGAAGGATCAGGCTGAGTCTTCAGCTACTAACCCGTGATTAATCGCATCCCCGTCACCGATATCTCACCAGCGGTATTTTTCGGTGGGGAGTTTGTGCCGGTTAAGGCGATAGCAGGTGAAGAGATTGAAGTCAGTGCAACAATCTTTCGTGAGGGCCATGACGCTCTAGGGGCGGATGTTCTTCTCTTTGATCATAAAGGTGTGCAACTTTCTCGCACACGTATGCGTGATCACGCAGATGGTAGCGATCGATTTAGTACCTGGATTCGAGTTCCTGCACGTGGAGATTTCACTTACCTCGTTGAATCTTTCGATGATCCCTTCGCAACCTGGCTCCACGATAGCGAGATTAAAATTCCTGCAGATATAGATGCAGAACTCTGCTGCACAATTGGTTTAAAGATATTTGAAGAAAAACTAGCCGAAGATCCATCAGCCAAGAAAATCCTCTCCCCTGCAATCAAGGCCCTTGGTGATAAGAAACTTGCTCCCGCTAATCGTTTTTCACAATCGTCTACTGCAGAGATCAAAGATTTTTTTGGCAGAGATCCGCTGCGCCGCCTGCAATCTCAATCCCACTCAATTCCTATTCGTGCAGACCGCGAAAAAGCTCTCGTTGGTGCCTGGTATGAATTCTTTCCGCGTAGCGAAGGTGCAACTCTTAGCGCCACAGGTGAGATCACCTCGGGAACATTCAAGACTGCTGCGCTGCGAATACCAGCAGTTGCTGCGATGGGTTTTGATGTTCTCTATCTTCCACCGATACATCCCATCGGCAAGACTTTTCGTAAGGGTAAGAACAACTCACTAAACCCAATTGCAAGTGATCCTGGAGTCCCTTGGGCAATTGGCGGTAGTGCAGGTGGGCACGATGCAATCAATCCTGAGCTTGGCACAATGGCTGACTTTGAGAATTTTGTCGCAGTAGCAAAAGAGAAGAAGATAGATATTGCAATGGATCTTGCCTTACAGGCATCCCCAGATCATCCATGGGTACAGAGCAATCCAGAATGGTTTACAACTCGCCCAGATGGCAGCATCGCATATGCGGAGAATCCTCCAAAGAAGTATCAAGATATCTATCCAATTAATTTTGATAACGACTATGAGGGAATCCTTAATGAGGTTCTACGTGTTATTAGATTCTGGGTCTCTAAGGGAGTTCTTATCTTCCGCGTGGATAACCCACATACAAAGCCTGTGGCTTTTTGGCAAGATGTTATGTCGATCATGAATTCTGAAAATCCAGATGTCATCTTCTTAGCTGAAGCATTTACGACTCCATCCATGATGCATGCACTCGGTAAAGCTGGTTTCCACCAGTCCTATACATACTTCACATGGCGTACAAACAAGGCTGAGTTAACCGAATATGCAACAGAAGTATCGAGACATACATCTGCATTCTTCAGGCCAAACTTCTGGGTTAATACTCCAGATATCTTGCCCTTCCATCTGCAATCAGGAAATCCAGCGATCTTCGCTCTCCGTGCAGTTCTAGCGAGCACCTTGTCGCCATCATGGGGAATGTATGCAGGATATGAGCTCTACGAACACCGTCGCTTTAAAGAAGGTGGCGAGGAGTACATGGACTCTGAGAAGTACGAGATCAAGGTTCGTGATTGGGAAGGTGCTGCAAAGATGCAGGTAACCCTCGCTCCCTTCATCACAAAACTCAATGAGATTCGTAAGAAACATATCGCCTTGGCGCGACTTCGCAATCTCATCTTTCACCACACTGATAACGATTCGATAA
>JBILXG010000015.1:0-9890 GCA_044369465.1 Candidatus Planktophila sp. | reverse complement strand
CATCGTCTCATCGTGTGGAGCACAGATATAGATCGTTGGATCATCTACTGGAACCTTCTTGCTAAAAATTGATTCGAACTCCTGATCATAATTTTCAGGGAAGAGAACTGTGTGATGCTCAAGTCTTAGCTCATTTGATGGGCGAAGTCCCAGCAAAAGCGAGAAGCCAGCAAGTGATGGCTCCATCTTTGATATCGCGCGAGCTGCCTTGCGTACCGATGGAGGAGGGCTCTTAATTAACTTTGAATAAATCATTCCAGCATCTGCATTGGCAACAACAGTTGTCGCAGAAATTATCCGTCCATCAGTCAGCGCTACACCCGTGACGGATCCTTCGTGATGAGTGATCTCAGCAACGCGAGAATTGAATTCAAAGGTAACGCCGCGATCTAAACATCGTTGATAGAGAGCATCACCAAGCTTTCCGATTCCGCCGGTAATGTGCCAGGCACCGAATGCCTCTTCGACAAAAGCAATTGATGACAAGACTGCAGGCGCTACACGAGGATCAGAACCGCTGTAAGTGGCATAGCGATCAAGAATTTTGCGAAGGTGTGGGCTTTTGATAGCAAGTCCTCGGATAGATTTCCAAGGTGCTATTACGAAAAGATCCTTAATGAGTGATCTCCGCTTTAACAGGGAGGAAATAGATGTGAGCTCTGATTCGATAAACGGTTCGCGCGATACATCCCACATCGCTTCTGCTCGGCGCATGATCTGATCCCATTCCTTGGCTGCATCGGCTCCGTAAGAATCAGAGATTGCTTCTAAAGTTTTCTTGCGCGAAAGATTGGCAAATTTCACAGATGTTCCATCGTGGAAGCGATAATCAAATGATGGATCGACCGCCTTGAGTTCAACTACTCTTCCCAAGACATCGCCAGTGCGTTGAAAGAGATCGCGATAGACGGCAGGAAGAGTCAGAAGTGAAGGACCTGTATCAAATGCGTAACCATTGATCCACTCGGTTCGGCACTTTCCGCCATGGCGATCGCTGGCTTCGAAAACTTGAACCCGATAACCCTTCTTGGCTAGACGAGCAGCTGTCGCCATTCCACCCATGCCGGCACCGATTACAACGACATCTTTCTTATCGATTGTCATATCGATCGACCCTTCCACGTGATCTTTGAGTGGAAGAAGTTGGAGTAAATCAAAAGGTAGATAAACACGATGGTGGAGATGGGATGCAGAAGGCTATCGATGATGAGCGAACGTGAAGAGATAGCAGAGACCACGCGTGATGTGACGACGAGAAGTAATGCTGCTGTCGCCATCGGTGATCCGAAGAATGAAGCGATAAATGGAAGGAGCCCCGAAATAGCCATCATCGCAGCAAGTGCAAGCGAACCAAAGATTCCACCAAATCCGGTCGACATTGATTTTCCATACCCTGCACGTATTTCTTTGAATGATGAATACATTCGAGTTGAGGCGATATTTGATCCATCGCATACCCCACCGCTAAAGCCACCACGAATCAGAACGCGCGCAAGATCAATATCATCTAGCACGCTCGTTTGAATTGCGACAAAACCACCCGATGCGAGCAGAGCGCTCTTCTTAACCAAGAGAAACTGTCCATTAGCAACAGCTAGTGATGGACGTGAACTTGTCATTGCTAAACGAAGTGGAACCGTAGTCATCCAAGTCCACTGCAAGAGTGGCTGAACAAGTCTCTCTGACATGGTTACTGCAATTTGGGATGGGTAGGGAGAAAGAAAATCTGATCCTGTTCGCTGCAGAACGGAATCCATAGCCGAAAGCGCGTTTGGTGATAGTCGAACATCAGCATCTACAGTCACAATGTAATCGTGAGTAGCGTGGCTAAGCCCTTGAGATAAGGCCCATGGTTTGCCCATCCAACCTTCGGGCAAGGTATCCGCACTTATGACTTTCATATAAGGGTGATTAACAAGTGATTGACGCAGTGAATCTCCAGTTCCATCGGTTGAATTGTCATCGATAAAAACAACTTCATATCGCGGATGATCGAGTGCTCCAAGAGTTGCAACAAGTTCGCTCACATTTTCAACCTCGTTGCGACATGGAACCAGGATCGAAAAACTCAAATTCTGTGAGCCCTGTACTCGTGGTCGAATGATTGTGATGGCATTGAAGATTGCCATGCTTAAGAGAAATGCATTGATTACAACGGACAAGCTAAGAAGAGCAGACATATCAACTAGCTGCGATTAAGCCATCGAGTGAAGAAGTACGGTGCCAGGATTGCGCCGTAAATCAGAAAAGCGACAAGTGCCAAACCCTGTCGATCAAAGAAGAAGAACTGAGCGATGAATCCGCCAACCAAGCTCCAACCCAAGAAAATGTCAGCCGCCATAGTGCTCGGCGCTTCTTTACGTCTTTCTGTTGGAAGTACAAAGTTCAAGATTGCCATCAGCGTTAGGCCGGAGAGCAACCAGCCGAACGGATTCGATAATGGAATTTCTGGTGCATATGGAAACGATGCGCCAGTAACTTCCCACGTCCAACGCCCTGCTGCAACCATCTGAGGATCTAAGAAGAGATCCCAACCCATCAAGATTGCGCCGCCATAGAGAAATACCCAACCGCGCGCAATGCGTCGAGCTGCAATGAGTGCTGGGTAAGCCATCATCGTCCAAGCAAAGAGAACAACGAGTGGGACATCAAAGATAAACACGCCAAGAGTTTCACTGTATTCGTAAACACCGAATGGCCAGCCAGTATTGACACCGATAGTTTCAATAACCCAGGCAAAGAGTGCAGTTATTCCAAGATAAGTAAGTGCAAATTTATTTCCAAAACTCATACGAGCGTGCAGCAGCATCGCAGCTGCGCCGAAGTAGACAGTAAGCAGTGTAAAAATTTCGAGTGCTCGTCCATCCAAGAGTGGATATGGAATCTGAAGCAAGATTGCAGTCGCTAGAACGATGGCGAGAAAGATCTTTGAGCGTTGAGATTGCCCGCGTCGGCGATTTGCTCGCGGCGTGAAATCTCTAATCGACATGGGCTAAGTCTGCCCTACTAGAGTTCACCGCGCACATGGCGTACGGCAAATCGCGAAAACAGCTCTTCGGCATACCAGTTGTACTGCGCTGTGGCCTCGATCGCTCTCTTATGTGCCTGACCTTTATAAGCAAAGTCACGTAAAGATTTCCCATTCTCCCAAAGAGAAAAAGTGCCCTGCAATCCAATCGGCGCTTCTCCTATCCCAATGGCTGCAATGAGGCCGGGGGATTGGTGTAGATCTGCCGAGACCGGTGGCACCGCATTCCAAAACCTAAAGTTCTGCAGCCACTTAATTCGTGCTCGGGTTATGGCAACTATCTGTGCGTCTGCCACCGGTGTAGCGCTCCAGTCAAATGGATTCTTTCCTGACCATAATCCGTGTGCCGAGATTGGATCTAGCACTAATCGCACCTCATGAAGTGCTCGCTTGTTCCATGATCGAACCACCGCTAGCGAGTCGATTGATTCCAGCGCGTTTTCATCAATTACTACGAGTGCACCCCAGCGCGATAAATCTGCATCACTAGGAGTGAAATTCTCACCTGTACCTGTACCGAGCATCTTTGCAAAGCTCACACCTGCAGATCTGCGCAAGCGACCTCGATCACGAGCCATCGAGAAAAATGCAAAGGGAATCTGACTTCTCTTGATTGTCCAAAAATATGTGACGACGACTTGGGGCACGTTTACTCTCCGACAATCATCGGCGTTGCTTGCGTGCAGGCTAATAACTCCACGTAGCTTGTTGGATACACCGCATGTGGGTGCCCAGCAGCAGCCCACACGACGTCGTAATCGTTTAGTGCTTCATCGATCAGCGTAATTTCAGGTTGAGATACCCATCCCAGAGGGCTTACGCCACCGATTGAATAACCAGAAATTTCTTTCACAAAATCTGCATCAACGCGTGCGAGTTTTTCGATTCCAAGATTCTTGGCAACGAGATCCGTGTCTACGCGATGACGACCACTAGTAATAATCAGGAGAGCGCCTCCAGATGGGAGTTTAAAGATTAAAGAAGAGGCGATTTGGCCGACTTCAACTCCGAGTGAATCGGCAGCTTCTTGAGCAGTACGGGCACTTTCACTTAAGGCATGGATGCGGCCGCTGACATTAAATCGATCCATCGCTTCTTGCGCACGTTTTACAGATGCGCGTTCGAGTATGTGCTCCATATATGGATAGTACGACATCCTGACCGACGGTTACTGATTGCTTTCCGATGGTTTAGCGTTAGCACCTATGAGTCCCCAGAGATTACGCGCGACTACCCCTGTAGCGATCGCCGAACAGGCCCGCAAGTCACTTCTCGCGATGTTCTTGCTCATGGGCATGGTCTCGATGGGTTGGGTTCCACGAATTCCTGAGATCAAAGATGCTATTGGGCTCACCAATGGGCAATTCGGATTTATCTTGCTTGCCAGTACTTTCGGTTCTGTCAGCGGTGCGCAAATAGGTGGACGAGCAATTCACACTTTTGGCTCTCGCAGAGTTACTCAAGTTGCGATTTCAATTATGCCTTTGGGTCTTGCAGGAATGGGTCTGGCAAATTCTGCACCCATGCTTGTGCTTTCACTCTTTGTGATGGGCTTTGGATATTCGCTGATGGATATCTGCCTCAACTCACAAGGATTTGTCGTTGAGAAGATCATCAAAAAGAGCTGCATGTCTCGACTTCACGCGATGTGGAGTGTGGGAGCTTTTCTCACAACGGTCATTGGTGGCTCTATTGCACGATTTGTTTCATACGAAGTAAATCTTGTAGCAATTGCATTATTTGCAGGTATTGCATTTATTCCAGCGGCCTTTTTCTTGCTTCCAGGAGATCTTGATGATCATGATGGAGGAGAGGAAGAGACAAGTGCAAAGATTCCTCTTTTCGGAAAGAGCGTTCTTCCACTTTGGGGAATTGGTGTTGGATTACTTGGTTCTCTGATTGGTGAGGGTGCTGCAAGTGACTGGGCCGGAATCTTGCTTCGTGATGACATGGGCTATGACAAAGGAGTTAATGCATCTGGTTTTGCCTGCTTTGCCTTGGCAATGATTGTCAGCAGATTACTCGGCGACAAGACTCTTGATCGACTGGGCCCGGCACTGACTGTAAAGCTCGGTGGTTATATTGGCGGCGCAGTATGGGGTGCAGCAATCCTGATTGCAGTTCCGCTTTCAGATTCACATCCAGTACTCGCGCTCATCATTATCAATCTTGGATTCATGGCTGCAGGATTTGGAATTGGACCGATGTTCCCTGCATTTATCTTGGCAGCAGGAGCCACACCAGGTGTTGCCCCAGCCGTTGCTATTGCCCGAGTGGGTGTAATTGGTATTGCAGGTTATTTCTTTGGGCCGACTCTCACTGGATTGATTTCAGAGGTTACAAGTTTGCCGATTGCGCTATTTTTCCCAATCATCATGCTCTTTCTATCAGGCTATCTATCACGCACGATCCATACCGATAAAGATCGACACTAGACAATAAAGATTCGCTCAATCAAGGTAAAGATCGCAACTGAAAATAATAGGTACGCAAATATCTTTCGCAAGAGGACATCTGAAATCGGTAATTTAATCCGTGAAGCAATCTGGGCAACAACGACAGCGCTAGCTCCCATGATCAGAGGTATTTCCCAAGTGACTTCGCTCCACAATGCGTTGTGGCCAAGCAAAGCTGTTGCTGAATTTATGGCAATAACAAATAGTGCGGTTCCGGCAGCGATTGCGTGAGAGGTTCCAAAACCTAGAACTAAGACAGGAATGACAAGGAATCCTCCACCGATTCCAAAGAGTCCCGTGATGGAGCCGATCAGTAGCGAAATCGAAATAAGCACCGGCCAGCTCATCCGCTTATGAATTGTTGTCAGCGGGGAACCAAGCATGCTTAGGCCTGCAAAGACGATTACGAGAGAGAACCCAATAGCAATGAAATCTTCTGGCAGGCGATGGACGATTGTTGAGAAAAAGATATTTGTTGTCAGGCCAATAGCCCAGATCGCTAGCGCATCTCGGTAATAGATTTCCTTCTTCTTGATTTTTGCACTGGCTCCCGAAAGTGCTGCAGAGCCCACTACCGCTAGCGCTGCAGTTGATGCAACAGAGGGTTCAAAGCCAAATCCATAAATCAAGATCGGTACTGCCAGCATCGCACCGCCGGCACCGACGAATCCAAGGACGCTTCCAATAAAGGCACCGGCAATGAGTGCGCCCAAGATCTCCATCTACGAATACTCTCAGAAAAATGGAGGTAAAAAGAAGATTGCCCCCGGTTTCCCAGGGGCAATCTTATGAACGTTCAATTACGTTTAGTTAAAGAATGAAACGCTTCCGATGTTGAATAGAAGATCATCTGCTGTGACTGCACCTGATGCAAAAAGAGCAACGAGGATTAGAGCAGCACCTGCAAGAGAAATGTCTTTGTTGAAGGCAATCTGCTCATTCATCTTTGCAGTTGCATCAGTCTCTTTCCAGAAGTTATGGAAGATGACTGCTGCAAGAACGAGTGTGATTGCGATCAGAAGTGCACCGAGATCGACATATGTACCGATCACGATCAAGATTCCGCCTACAAGGAAGAAGAGTCCACTTGCCATTACTCCGAGTTTTGCTGCTGGGAGCTTCTTGTACTGTGCGTAGCCGGTCATAGCTTCAAGCTTTGCGAAGTGA
This sequence comes from Candidatus Planktophila sp., assembly GCA_044369465.1. Classification (GTDB taxonomy): domain Bacteria; phylum Actinomycetota; class Actinomycetes; order Nanopelagicales; family Nanopelagicaceae; genus Planktophila. The sequence goes on along the minus strand of JBILXG010000015.1, from coordinate 3,239 downwards.
CCAATGCCTGATGTGATGAAGAGGGCTGCGAAGAGCACCTGACCGATGAATAGAACGACGCTCATATTTCTCCTTGATTTTCCTTTTGGGGGCGAGCCCAACGTGAGTGGACTCTCTTACCTGCTTAGAGTAGGGCATGTAGTTGAAATTTCAACTACCTAAGCCTTGGCTGAGCGTGGTGTGTCGCCCCACGGGCTTGCTCTTGTCAGGGGTGTGGGCTAGTTTTCGAACATCTGTTCGAATTATCCACATGCAAGAAAGAAGGCAATACCGATGTCAGTCCCGGAGATACGTCCACCTCATGAAGTCCTTGCAGATGGCGTAGGTGCTTTAGCGACACCGATCGAGTTCACCTTTAAAGGTCGTCGCTTTCGTATCCATGCCGTTCTCTCGCGCTGGTGTGAAGCGGGTGGATGGTGGAACCGAGTCAGTGATGGTCGTTATCGCCCTGATGATGGAGCGCGTGCCCTGTGGACGGTAGAGGCTGCACCGATTGGTGCGCTGACAACATTTGAAATCGAACGCGATGAAGCTACTGGGCAGTGGCTTATTAGATCGGTCTAGATAGTTTATGAGTTTTATCCACTTACGCGTTGCTAGCGCTTTCTCCATGAAATATGGAACAACGCAGCCAGTAGATCTTGTTGAACAAGCGCGTGAATATGCAATGCCGGCACTCGCTCTCACAGATCGCGCAACTCTTTCAGGAGCTATTCGCTTTGCTAAAGCATGTGTCGCCAATGGCGTTGCACCGATTATCGGAATCAACTTACCGATAGAGATTACAGGTGGCGATAAGAGCGATAAGAAGGCTCCTGAACAACGTGTGACTGTTTTGGCACATGGTGATGGGGGATGGGCTCACCTTGTACGACTGCTTACAGGTTTGCATATCAATAAAGGTGAGGGCAATACACGGATCACGCTAGAGCTACTCGAAAAGTTCAGCGCACATAGCACCCACCTCCATCTTCTCCACGGCCCACAATCACCGCTGAGTTATGAGCTAGCGGCTCACCGTCCAGAGCGCGCGCTCGATCTCTTTAACGCCACTCGTGAATTCTTTGCAGATCACGCTATTGAATGCGTCTCTCATCTAGTGGCAGGCAATGGGCCAGGCTCTACAGCTCATGCCGCTAGATCTTTAATCTTTGCGCGTGATCACGATATTGATGCGGTGATCACCAATGCAGTACGAATGCGCAGTCGCAGTGATGGTCCGATCGCAGATCTCTTAGATTGCGCTCGCCAACTCGTTCCACTGGATTACCGACATATCGAACGCCGTAACGCCGAAGGCTATTTAAAGAGCAGCCAAGAGATGACACTTGTTGCTACAGAGATTGCACGAGCAGCAGGTGAAGGAACTCCGCGCGCACTTTTAAAAAGTACGCGTGAATGGGCAGAACGCGCTCTACTTTCTCCGGCCCGCGATATTGGCCTTGGCGGAATTCATCTACCTGAGCCACATATTGTTGGTGCTACATCACAGAGCTCTATGCGCACACTTTTGCGTTCACGAGTAGAAGCTGGAATTCACTGGCGTTATAACGCAAACGCTGATGTGAAAGCTGCCCGTATTCGTTTAGATGATGAGTTAGCAACGGTTGCATCCCTTGGTTATGAGTCTTACTTTCTTACCGTTGCAGATATTGCACAGATGGCACGCGATAACGGAATTCGCGTTGCAGCACGAGGTAGCGGTGCTGGTTCACTCATCTGTCATCTGCTCGGTATCTCAGGTGTAGATCCGATGCGCCACGGACTTCTCATGGAGCGCTTCTGTTCACCGTTACGCGCAGCTCTTCCTGATATCGATATCGATGTCGAATCAGATCGCCGCCTTGAGATTTACCAGATGGTCTTTGATCGTTATGGCTCACAATCGCTACAAGAGCCAGGTGCTATCTCGCGCGCTGCAACTGTTGCGATGTTTGATACCTACCGCGCCCGCCATGCGATTCGCGATACCGGTGCTGCGCTTGGGTTGCCGGCTGCTGAGATTGATCTTTTAGCTAAGGCGATGCCACATGTACGTGCCCGCAATATTCAGGCGGTACTGCAATCACTCCCTGAACTTAAAACTCTCAATACATCTGCGCCGTTGATGGCGATGACGGTCTCACTTGCAGAAGAACTCGATGGTCTGCCGCGCCATCTTGCAATGCACCCCTGCGCGATTGTTCTCTCTGATGGCGGACTCTTAGATCGCATCCCGCTACATATCAATGCCAGTGGCTTTCCCATGGTCGAATTTGATAAAGATGATGTCGAAGATATCGGTCTCCTTAAACTCGACATCTTGGGTGTGAGGATGCAATCAACGATTGCGTACACGCTCTCTGAAATTGAAAGAACGCAGGATAAGAAGATCGATATCGATGCCATCTCACTCGATGATGGCCAGACCTATCAGTTGATTCAATCCACGCGAACCTTAGGAATCTTCCAGATCGAAAGTCCAGGACAACGTGAATTAGTTGGCAAACTCAAGCCACAAAGTTTTAACGATCTGATTATCGATATCTCTCTCTTTCGCCCAGGGCCAGTAAAGAGCGACATGATCGCCCCCTTTCTCAACTCACGTCATGGCTTTACTGCAGCCGATGTTATTCACCCTGATTTAGCGCCGATTCTGCAAGAGACAGAAGGAGTTGTTGTCTTTCATGAACAGGTGATCTCCATCATCGCAACGATGACTGGTATCTCATTGGCAGCAGCTGACGAAAAACGACGATCGCTAGGGGATAAGGCGGGCCAACAAGAAGTCTGCGATTGGTTCTTCCCTGCCGCAACGCAGAAGGGATACCCACTTGCTGTCATCACCAAGGTCTGGGAGATCTTGCGCGCTTTTGCATCCTTTGGATTCTGTAAGGCGCATGCTGCTGCTTTCGCTCTGCCTACCTATCAATCGGCATGGCTAAAAACTCATTACCCGGCAGAGTTTATTGCTGGCGTTCTTACACATGATCCTGGAATGTATCCCAAGCGTTTAATTCTTGATGAGGCGCGCCAGATGGGAATTGTTTTAGCACCTCTTGATGTTAATAAATCTGATGGAACATATCGCGTGGAAGAGTATGAAGGCGCACAAGCAATTCGCATCGCTCTTTCAACTATCTCTGGAATTAGCGATCAAGAGGTAAAGTCAATTGTTGCCGGCCGCCCCTATGTTGATATTGCAGATTTCATTGCACGTAGCGGTGCCTCAACACCTGTCACCGAATCGCTCATTCTGA
>JBILXG010000113.1:0-3178 GCA_044369465.1 Candidatus Planktophila sp. | reverse complement strand
TAGGTAAGAAGTGTCGCTTGTCCCGCAGCAGGCTTTGGAATGTTGAGATTATTGACGACAACTGGAAGTTGCCCAAGTAGGAAACTCTGATCAACCAAGTTATTCATCCAAGCACCACCCCGCTTTGAATCGCGGGTGTAGAAATCACCGATGAAGAGTCCTAGCTTGCTGCCATCTTCATTGAAGACTTCAAATGCACGAGCTTCTGGGTGGTATGTAACTAAATCAGGGCGTGCCTTGAAAGTAATTCCAAAAAGCTTCGTTGCGGCGAAGAAAACTCCATCATGTAACACTCGTTCAAGTTCAAAGTAAGGACGCATCGCGCTCGAATCGATATTGTGCTTAGCCTTGCGAACTTTCTCGGTGTAGAAGTCCCAGTCCCAACTCGCTAAATCGAAGGTTTCGCCCGACTCATTGATCATCGATTGAATATCAGAACCTTCAGCCCGCGCATTACGTGCAGCAGCGGGTGCAATCTTGCGAAGCATCGCATGAACGTTATCAACGCTGCCTGCGGTCTGTTCGGCGATAATGTATTCAGCGTGGGTCTTTTTACCGAAGAGTTTCGCGCGAACGGCTCGTAACTCAGCCATCTCTACGATGATCGCCTTAGTATCAAACTCATTGTCGCGATTTCCACGAAGCAGTGAAGCTTTCATGATTCGTTCGCGAGTGCTGCGAACTTCTAGGCTATCCAACATGGGATTGCCAGTGAAGTTGACCATGCCAAGCAGATATTTGCCTGCAAAGCCACGAGCGGTGGCGGAATCGGCTGCTGCCTGAATCTCGCCTTCAGAGAGACCGGCCAGCTCTTCTTTTGAATCAACAATGAGAGCGCTGTCATTTGTATCAGCGAGAAGATTCTTTGAAAACTGAGTCTCGAGATAGGAAAGTCGTTCATTGAGCTTAGTCAGTTCCTGGCGCTGGTCTTCGGTGAGATGCGCTCCTGCATAAACAAAATCTCTGTAGTACTTACCCAATAACCATGCATCTTCAGAGTTCAAATTGAGCGAATCTCTCGAATCGTGCAAACTCTTGATTCGCGCGAAAAGTGCGGGATTGAGTGTGATGGCATCTTGATGAGCCGAGAGCTTTGGCGCAATCTCTTCTTCGATTGCATCTAACGCATCATTGGTATCACTCGATGACTTGTTGTAGAAAACAAGGAGCATGCGAGTCAGCGTGCGACCGCTCTTTTCGAGAGCAACGATTGTGTTAGCAAAAGTTGGCTCACCTGATGCGAGGATTGCTTCCACTTCGGCTAACTGTTCTTTCGTGCCCTGGTAGAAAGCCTCGAGATAGTGCGACTCATTAATGGAAGCAAAATCAGGGAGCTCATATTCCAGGGTGCTGGCAGCGAAGAATGGATTCACAGACATTGATGCAAACTTTCTACGCGCGAGGGTTAGGGCTGACGTTTAGCTTTGGGTCGCGTTCTGGAAGTGTTCCGAGAGCGCTATCGATAGCCTTCATCACTGATGCATCAAGTTTGACTCCTGATGCTTTCACATTTTCCTTCACCTGAGATGGCTTGGTTGCACCCATGATTGCTGATGAAACATTGTCATTCTGCAGAACCCAAGCGATAGCAAGCTGTGACATTGTCAGTCCAACCGAATCCGCGACAGGCTGAAGCTTCTGTACAGCCTCAAGAACTTCATCGCGCATCCAGCGCGAGATCATTCCAGCACCGCTCTTCTTATCGGTGGCGCGTGAACCTGCAGGTGGCTTAGCCCCTGGCTTGTACTTTCCTGTGAGAACACCTTGTGCAATCGGTGACCAGACAATCTGGCCGATACCCTCTTTGCGAGATAGCGGAACAACTTCGGCTTCAATAACGCGCCACAGCGCTGAATACTGAGGTTGGCTTGAAACAAAACGTGAATAACCGCGAGCATCCTGAATCTTCAGCGCTGACGAAATCTGCGCAGCGGTCCACTCTGAGAAGCCAATGTAATTTACCTTGCCTTGGCGAATGAGATCTTCGAAAGCTTGAAGTGACTCCTCAAGTGGTGTCTCGAAATCAAAACGGTGCATCTGATAGAGATCAATGTGATCTACATTCAAACGCTTAAGAGATGCATTACAGGATTCCATGATGTGTTTGCGAGAAAGACCGCGGTCATTCTTGCCCGTTCCTGTTGGCCAGTAGACCTTTGTGAAGAGCTCGTAGGATTCTCTGCGAATCCCCTTCAGCGCCTTACCTAGAACGGTCTCGGCACGAGTTCCGGCATAGACATCTGCGGTATCAAAAGTAGTGATACCTAGATCGAAAGCGGTCTTTACGCATTTGATTGCCGCTTCTTGTTCTACTTGGGAACCGTGAGTAATCCAGTTTCCGTAAGAGATTTCAGATACATACATTCCGGTACTGCCGAGGCGTCTATATTCCATGCGCTTCACATTACGCTATATTTCTGACTACACAAGTAGGAAAATCTAAGGATGCCCCACAAAATGGCTAAAAATTTAAGGCGTAAGTTCGCAAACGTCTGGCGCTACCTGCCCCACCCATTCCGCTGGGTCATCGCAGCAACAGTCGGAACCACCTGCGTTCTTCTTGGAATAGTCTTCATATTTATTCCTGGCCCCGGCCTTCCACTAATTGTTCTCGGAGTTGCAATTCTGGCAACCGAGTTTGCTTGGGCTCAGGTCGTCTACACGCGGATCAAAAGTGAGACCGATAAAATGACAGCCCGAGCGAAGAAAGCTTTCAAGCGCAAGTAAAACTTTTGTGATGTCGGCTCCGTAATCTAGGCTGATCTGATGAAGAAAATGGCTGTCGATGAGGATCTATCTCAGACAACCTTTGTCGTGCTTGATCTAGAGACTTCTGGAGCATCCCCCAAATCAGGAAGTGCGATTACAGAAATTGGCGCTGTCAAAGTACGTGGCGGAGAAGTTCTAGGCACCTTTAAAACATTCGTTAATCCAGGAACATCACTTCCGCCATTTATTACAGAGTTAACTGGGATTACCGATGAGATGCTTATCGATGCACCCAGGATTGAGTCAGTCCTCCCGCTTCTCTTTGAATTTCTAGGTAGCGAGAAATCAACGGTTTTTGTAGCCCACAACGCGCCCTTTGATCTCTCATTTCTCAAGGCATCCGCAGCTCTACATGGATATGCGTGGCCGAACTTTCGAGTCATCGATACGGTAAAGGCTGCACGCTTTG
>JBILXG010000112.1:0-3202 GCA_044369465.1 Candidatus Planktophila sp. | reverse complement strand
CTCACGTTTAGAAAGTTTTACCTGCTTAAGGAACGCTGCGCAATCATCAATGGAGAGTTCGCAGACCTGGGCGATGCTCTTATCTCCAATTGTGACCGCCAATACTTCGGGCTTTAACCTGGCACCGTTACATGCAGCACAAGGAATCTGACGCATGTACGCCTCGTACTTATCGCGACTGTAATCACTGTCCGTCTCGCTATGGCGACGATGGATAAAGGGAATAACACCTTCAAATCCTGTGGTGTAATTTTTTGTTCCATAACGTCCTCTATAACGCATCTTAATTTCGTACTCATACCCATTAAGAATGGCATCTTGTGCCTTTGCTGAAATCTTCTTCCATGGGACATCGAGTGAGAATTTGATGTCATCTGATAGTGCTTCTAGTAATCGAACGAAGTAATCGGCAGATTGACCGCCCGACCAAGGGGCAATAGCGCCATCATTAATACTCAAACCATCATCGGGAATGATTAGCTCTTCATCCACCTCAAGTTTGGTTCCGATACCTGAGCACTCTGCACACGCGCCAAATGGCGAGTTAAATGAGAATGAGCGTGGTTCCAACTCTTCGAAAGAGAGGTTGCAATCATGACAAGCAAGATGCTCGCTGTAGGTGTGGATCTTCTCTTGCCCAGCCTTTGCATCCACAAAATCAAGGAGAACAATTCCGCTGGAAAGTCTCAGCGCGGTTTCAATAGAGTCAGTCAATCGAGATTTTGAATCTGCCTTAGCTGTAAGGCGATCGATGACGACCTCAATCGTATGTTTCTCTTGCTTCTTTAACTTCGGAGGTTCAGAGAGTGAAATAGCCTCACCATCAACAATCGCTCGTGAATAACCCTGCTTAACAAGATCGGTGAAGAGATCAACAAACTCTCCCTTACGTTCACGGACAACAGGTGCTAAAACTTGAAACTTTGTGGTGGGAGGCAATTCAAGAATTTGGTCCACGATCTGCTGTGGACTCTGTCTAGAAACTGGCTTTGTGCATTGCGGACAGTGCGGTCTACCAGCGCGAGCAAAGAGAAGACGTAGGTAGTCATAAACCTCAGTAATCGTTCCTACTGTTGAGCGTGGATTGCGATTAGTTGATTTCTGGTCGATAGAGACTGCGGGTGAGAGACCCTCGATGAAGTCAACATCTGGCTTATCCATCTGTCCAAGAAATTGGCGAGCGTATGCTGAAAGTGATTCCACATAGCGACGCTGTCCCTCGGCAAAGATCGTATCGAAGGCAAGGCTGGATTTTCCTGAACCGGATAGTCCGGTAAAGACAATGAGCGCATCGCGCGGAAGATCGAGTGAGACATCTTTGAGATTGTGTTCGCGCGCACCACGAACGACCAGTTTCTCAATAGTCACTTAGACACCTGCTTCTTCCATTGATCGAAGTTCTTTCTTCAAAATACGAATCTCATCACGCAGCTTGGCCGCTACCTCAAATTGAAGATCTGCTGCGGCGCTTCGCATCTGATCGGTGAGCGAGCCTATCAAGGCGACTAGGTCTTTGCGCGGTAGAGAGATTGCGCCCTTAGCGTTGAGTCCAACAGAGAGCGCCCCACCGGAACCTTTACCTGAACTCTTCTCACTCTCAAGGAGGGCTGAAGTGTCCTCACTCTCCTTTGTGATGAGATCGGTGATATCTGCGATCTTTTTGCGTAGCGGTTGTGGATCCACCCCACGTTCAAGGTTGTAGGCAACTTGCTTTGCACGGCGACGATTAGTCTCATCAATGGCAAGGGCCATAGATCGAGTGATGTTATCTGCATACATGTGCACTTCACCCGAAACATTTCGGGCAGCTCGGCCGATTGTTTGAATGAGAGATGTCGCGGAGCGCAAGAAACCTTCTTTATCCGCATCCAAAATAGCAACCAGAGAAACTTCTGGTAGATCAAGTCCTTCACGAAGCAGATTGATGCCGATCAGTACATCGTATTCACCTGTACGTAGCTCTCGAAGTAATTCGACTCTTCGCAGGGTATCTACCTCTGAGTGTAGATAACGCACCCGAACTCCACGCTCTTGTAGATAGTCAGTAAGGTCTTCTGACATCTTCTTTGTCAGTGTAGTTACGAGAACTCGTTCGTTCTTAGCCGCTCGTATATTTATCTCTTCCAGCAAATCATCGATCTGACCCTTAATTGGTTTAATAATAATCGCTGGATCAATCAGGCCGGTTGGGCGAATAACTTGTTCAACCACATCTCCCCCGACCTTCTCCATCTCATACTTGCCCGGAGTAGCTGAGAGATAGAGCGTCTGACCTACTCGCTCAAGGAATTCTGGCCATTTCAAAGGACGGTTATCTAACGCGCTTGGCAATCTAAAACCATGCTCGACAAGAGTACGCTTTCGCGACGCATCGCCTTCATACATTGCACCAATTTGCGGAACTGTAACGTGGCTTTCATCAATCACCACTAAGAAATCATCTGGGAAGTAATCCAAGAGGCAGTGGGGCGCAGAACCAGGAATGCGATCATCTAAATGACGGGAGTAGTTTTCAATTCCTGAACAGAATCCAAGCTGTTCCATCATCTCAATATCAAAGGTGGTGCGCATACGCAGGCGCTGCGCCTCCAATAACTTGCCCTGTTTTTCAAAGAGATTGAGCTGTATCTGCAACTCATCCTGAATATCGCCAATAGCACGCTTCATCGTCTCTGGGCTCGCTGCATAATGCGTTGCCGGGAAAATGTGAACCTCATTCTCGTCTCGGATGATTTCGCCAGTCAGCGGATGTAAGGTCATAATCTTCTCGATCTCATCCCCAAACATCTCGATGCGGATCGCTAACTCTTCATACATCGGGATTATCTCGATCGTGTCTCCGCGCACACGGAAGGTGCCACGTTCGAAGGCGATGTCATTACGCTTGTACTGAACGTCAACAAATTTGCGCAGCAGTGCATTTCGCTCGATCTCATCCCCCACCTTGATGTGGATCATGCGATCGATGTATTCCTGAGGAGTTCCAAGTCCATAGATGCACGAGACTGTGGCAACCACGATGACATCACGTCTTGTCAGAAGTGAGTTGGTCGCTGAGTGTCGCAGCCTCTCCACCTCATCATTAACACTTGAATCCTTCTCGATGAAGGTATCAGTCTGCGGTACATAAGCTTCTGGCTGGTAGTAGTCGTAGTAAGAGACAAAGTACTCAACCGCATTGTTAGGTAAGAGTTCTCTAAAC
>JBILXG010000111.1:0-3220 GCA_044369465.1 Candidatus Planktophila sp. | reverse complement strand
AACAGGTGCTGCAATCGTTAACCACCCAGGTATTAATAAGATCGCATTTACTGGATCAACTGATGTAGGAAAGCTAATCGCACGCTCAGTAGCCGGAACAGGTAAGGGGCTCACTCTTGAACTCGGCGGCAAGGGTGCAAATATCGTTTTTGAGGATGCGCCACTTGATGAAACTGTTGAAGGCATTATTAATGGAATCTTCTTTAACCAAGGACATGTCTGCTGTGCTGGATCGCGTCTTCTAGTACAGGAAAATATTCAAGATGAGCTGCTAGAAAAGCTCAAGCGTCGTATGTCTCAAATCCGACTTGGTGATCCACTTGATAAGAACACTGACATTGGCGCAATTAACTCTCGCGAGCAGCTAGATAAAATCACTGAGCTTGCACTCTCTGGCGATACTGAAGGCGCGGAGCGATTCTCTGCCTCTTGCACGATTCCTGCAAAGGGTTTCTGGTATCCACCAACCTTCTTTACCGGTGTCACACAAGCGCACCGCATTGCGCGTGAAGAGATCTTCGGCCCTGTTCTTTCAGTAATTTCATTTAGAACTCCACAAGAAGCGATTGAAAAGGCAAACAACACTCCATTTGGATTATCTGCTGGCGTCTGGACAGATAAAGGATCACGAATCCTCTGGACAGCAAAGCATCTTCGCGCAGGTGTGATTTGGGCAAATACATTTAATAAGTTTGATCCTGCCAGCCCATTCGGTGGCTATAAGGAATCTGGTTGGGGACGCGAAGGCGGACGTCACGGACTTGCTGCTTACTTGAAAGGAGCGAAGTAATGTCGAATTCAAAATCGCGTGCGACGCGTCTTGATGTAAAGAAGACCTACAAACTATTTATCGGTGGAGCATTTCCACGTAGTGAATCTGGTCGTACCTACGAAGTTGCAGATTCCAAAGGCGAGTTCATCGCGAACCCGTCACTGGCTTCCCGCAAAGATCTTCGCGATGCTGTCGTAGCTGCGCGCACTGCGCACGCTGGTTGGGCAGGTGCAACAGCATTTAACCGTGGACAGATTCTCTATCGCATCGCAGAGATGATGGAAGGACGTAGCGCGCAATTCGTTGACGAAATCATCGCACTTGAAGGCCTCACCCCATCTGCTGCAAAGAAGCAGGTTGAAGAAGCTATCGATCTCTGGGTCTGGTATTCCGGATGGTGTGACAAGATCGGTTCAATTTACGGCTCAACGAACGCCGTCTCAGGCTCTTTCTACAATTTCACCATCCCAGATTCACTTGGTGTTGTCGCTGTATTTGCTCCAGCTAAGCCATCTCTCTTGGGACTTGTGCACTCGTTAGCACCTGTTCTTGCTGGTGGAAATACTGCAGTTGTTATTGCCAGCGAGAAGTACCCGCTGAGTGCAATCACTTTGAGTGAAGCTATCGGAACAAGCGACGTGCCTGGGGGAGTGGTAAATATTCTCACCGGATCCGCAGCAGAGCTTGCTCCATGGGCAGCATCACATATGGATATTGATGGAATCGATGCAACGGGACTTAACTCGACGCAAGAGAAGGAAGTTCGCATTGCAGGAGCCGATAACCTCAAGCGAATCTCTTCATTTAAAGATGGCGCAAGCCCTCAGCGAGTACTCGCCTTTATGGAGAATAAAACAGTCTGGCACCCAATCGGGGTTTAGTTTTTCGAAGAGATCGTCTCTAACCAAAGATTGATCATCGCTGGAACATCTACCTTCATCGCTACCTTCACCTCTGGCGCATTGGCGTGAGTAGATTCAGGCTCTTCATCTTTCCATTCACGGCGATCACACAATGTCTGCCCACGACTTGGACCAAATGTTGTATCTACAACAATCTTAAATGTTTCATAGGTTGCTAGTTCTGGCCGGATTGCTGCAGCAACTGCGCCGTAATCACCGAGTGTTACATCGTGCCCCACCTGCTTGATGAAGTGTTCAATCAGACGTCCAGCAAATGTTGTGCAATCGGTTCCTTCTGCAATAAGTGCCGCAGCTTGAGCTGCGCTCACACGTGGCTCCATAAATACATCAAGTCCATACATAGTGATAGGAACACCACTGCTAAAGACAATTGCTGCAGCCTCTGGATCGTGCCAGACGTTAAATTCAGCAGCAGGTGTTGCATTTCCAGATGATGCTGAACCACCCATCAAAACAATGCGTTCAAGCTTTGCCGCAGTCTCTGGATAAGAACGTAAGAAGAGAGCGATATTTGTAAGTGGAGCAAGTGGAACAAGAGTCACAGGACCATCGGTACCTTCGACAAGATCGCGAAGTAATTCAACTGCTGGGCGTGGATCTAGGGCACGCGTAGATAGTGGTGTTCCAAGATCTCCAAGTCCATCGCTACCGTGAATGTATTCGGCATACCGAGGCTCATCGATCAGTGGACGAGTTGCACCTTTTGCTACTGGAATATTTCCAGCACCCGCGGCATCAAGAACTTTTAGCGTATTGATGACAACCTGCTTTAAGTTTGTATTTCCATCTACACAAGTAACGCCCAATAGATTGATCTCAGGGTGACGAGCGGCAAATAAAAGTGCAAAGGCGTCATCAATTCCGGTATCGACATCGAGGATGAGATTCTTTTTCATATTTTTCACTTCACCTTTGCCATAACAGATTCATAGCCTCGTAGCGAGAACGTCGGACGACGAACCGGGGTAGATGTTAATTCAAGTTGTGGGAATCGTTTAAAGAGAGCAGGAATCGAGACTGCCATCTCTAGGCGCGCCAGTGGTGCACCGAGGCAGAAGTGGATTCCAGCACCGAAACCAATATGTGGGTTGGGATTACGTGTCAGATCCATACGATCGCTATCTGCAAAGACAGCCTCATCGCGGTTGGCAGATCCCAAGAGTGAGACGATCTTCTGACCTTCCTTAATTGCAACGCCACCGATTTCGGTATCAGCTGTTGCGGTACGGTCAAAGAAATGCAGGGGAGCGTCAAAACGCAAGAACTCTTCAACGGCAGTATCTGCAATTAGATCGGGTTGGCTCTGTAGCAATTTCCATTGATCGGGATGTTGGTATGCGGCGACGATTCCATTGCCAAAACCATTCACACTTGCCTCGTGCCCCGCATTAAGCAGCAGAACACATGTAGCAATCAATTCGTGAGTAGAAAGCTTTTCGCCAGATTCTGAAACCTGTGCGAGTTCGGTGATGAGATCTGTACCTGGCTTTTCAAGTCGTTCCAGCATCAGCCCGTGTACATAATC
>JBILXG010000001.1:0-32941 GCA_044369465.1 Candidatus Planktophila sp. | reverse complement strand
TAAGAAATTCTTTTCTTAAAGCCGATCGAAGTGATGGCTATATTATACCGCGAATTGCCGCCGACATCGCCTCAGATTCGACCAAAAAGCCGTCGTGGCCGAAATCTGACGAAATTGTTACCAACTTTTTTGCCTTCGGAACCAGATCGGCGATCTCAACCTGAAGTCGAGGTGGGAAAAGTCGGTCGGTATCGATGGAGACTACGAGCACCGGAATAGTAATCGCGCGTAAAGCCTCAACCACTCCTCCACGGTTGAAGCCGATGTCGTGTGAATTCATCGCCTCGGTCAGCGCGATATAGGTATTGGCATCAAAGCGCTTAGCCAGCTTGTCTGCCTGATGATCAAGGTAGGACTCAACGGCAAATCGACCAGTCTCATCGCCCTGTAGCTCGCGGCCAAAGCGCACATCCATCTCGGACTCAGTTCGGTATGTCAGATGGGCAATTCTGCGGGCGATTCCCATACCTGCAATCGGGCCACGATCGTGTTCGTAGTAATCACCATTGTGAAAGTGCGGATCGCTCTTGATCGCACGAATTTGAATCGATGCGGTTCCGATCTGATCACCGGTTGCAACGGCGGAGGATCCGATCGTGCAGATCGATTCCACTCGATCTGGGTGAGTTACCGCCCACTCCAGCGAACGCATGCCACCCAGTGATGGGCCGACAGCTAATTTATATTTCTTAATTCCGATTGCATCAGAGAAAGCTATCTCGGCTGCGACCATGTCGCGGATTGTGATGGCAGGAAAGCGAGATCCGTAACGTTTTCCATCTGGAGCAATACTTGATGGTCCCGTACTTCCCTGGCATCCGCCGATGACATTAGGGCAGACGATGAAGTATTTATCTGTATCAAAGGCAAGTCCTGGTCCCACCATATTGGGCCACCAGCCGGGAACATCTGACCACCCTGTCATTGCATGCTGAATCAGAATTGCATTATCGCCAGCAGCGTTAAGAGTTCCCCATGTTTGATAGGCGATAGTGACATCGACGAGGGTCTGACCATTTTCTAAAAGGAGAAATCCAATCTTGATAAATTTGCGATCACCAGGATCGTAACTTTCAAGCCATGCACCAGTGACATCGCTAGTGAGAACTTGTTTGATCGGTAGAGCACTCATGAGAATTCCTTCACGCACTTGCACAGATCAGACTGTGCCTGGTCGTCACCCGGGAGCACCCCACCGCGGTGGAGGGTTGCCGTCTAGGAAGCCGGGGCTTTGGTTACCGCAAAGAGCAACCGATCTAGAACTCGTGACCTAGACATATCTTAACCCACCGCGGTAGTGATGCAACTAGCCGAAGATTGCTGCACAGACTTTGGGATGAAGCTCGCTGCGCATCTGAGCAAAGGATTGTGGCGGCCACCCTGCGCTAAATACCCGTTGCAGCAAGAGTGCCAGCGAATAGGTTGGAGCATCAGCAAATGCTCGATCCAGCGCCGCGCGAGCAAGTGCGCCATCGCCATATTCATAGGCAATCGCTGCTGCAAGACAAGCGACCGGGGCTACAAATCCTGGTGGGGCCGAGCGCAGCAAATGCATCCACATAGATCGATATCCATCGGCGCTTTCTCCATCGTGGCTACCAAGTGCAAAGTCGCGTACTTGAATATCGCTCAACCGACCGAGTACGTGCGCGATCAAATCTTGATCGGTAGAGATGCCATGTGCGATGAAATCATTTGCGAGATCAATAACAGCAGTGGCTCCATCTCGTTGCAGATTATTGAGATCGCTATCTGCGGGATCGACATATGACTTCTGCACGCGCTCCAACCATTGCTCTTCCTGTGCCAAGAGATTTGAACGCACCGATGCACCTAAATCAGCGAATGTTGCAAAGGGCATCGGGTGGCCCGCAACAACGCTTTCGAGTGCGATGCGCGAAGAATCAAGCGGTGGAACAGGGCGGCCTTCTATCGGACAACATGTAATGTCATGACAGAGGACTGATCGGTAGGAACCATCTGCAATCAGAATCGATTCATAGATGGCAATTCCAGCTCGTGATAGCGCGGCAGTTGTCTGTGCGAGAACTTGTTCGCCATCACTTCTGCCGTGCGGTTGATAAGCAACGATCAGCGCACCTTCTGCCTCCTCGGCGCTGATATGACTGGCGCAGAGATCGAATGCAACCTCGCTCTGATCTATCGGGTAATCAATGCGCATCGCCATTCCGACGCAATCTTCTTTG
Organism: Candidatus Planktophila sp.; assembly: GCA_044369465.1. GTDB lineage: Bacteria > Actinomycetota > Actinomycetes > Nanopelagicales > Nanopelagicaceae > Planktophila. The sequence goes on along the minus strand of JBILXG010000001.1, from coordinate 30,734 downwards.
ATTGAGACCAGAACCAGTGAGTCAATGGGGTGGTAGCCAATCAGAAATGGAATTGCTGCAAGAAGATCGTGCGGACTTGTAAGTGTTGTCATGCCTTCTCAATTCTTAAAACGGGTCGGGGAATTAACAACTGTGATCGTGACAATCGAAGTTGTCTTGACGGTTCCGGTGATGGCACGAGTCTGTGCGTTATGTGTATATGTGCCATTCCAGGTACTAATCAAAGTGATGAGATAAGTACCTGGATTTGAGTATGTGTGAGTGATCTTTCCATCAGGAAATGGTGCGCCGACATCGGTTGTCGAAAGAAATGTTCCATCTCCAAAAGACCAGGTAAAACTTGGCCGAAGTGCAACATCAACAATCTCGCCAACGATCTTCACCTGTGTCATAAATGATGTCGGCAAATCTGTCCACATAAATACTGGAACTCCGACAAGTGGTTCATACTCTGGTTGGTAGGCAATTCCAGCAGTAGGTAACGCCTTGATGAGGCGGTCGTTGAGAGATGCACTCTGAGTCACTGGAGGTTGTGGAGTTGGTGTGCTCTTCTTCGGAATCGCTTTTGTAGTCGGTTTTGGTTTAGGCGGTGCCACTGTCTTCTTTACCGGCGGTGGTGCAATCTTCTTTGGCGCTACCTTCTTTGGAATTACTTTGACGGGAGGTTTCGGTGTAACGGCTGTTGTTCCACCTTTGCGACCTTCGATAATGATCTTGCCATCTTGGGTATAGACATCAACACATGCGCTGACCTGGCACTCTTCTGCTTGTGCCGATGGAGTATTTACTGAAGCGGTGGTGACGAGAATTGAGATGAGGATGATCTGAGTGAGTTTCATGTGGGGCAAGGTAGAAGTTAAGGGTGACCACGGGAGCTATGAGTTGAGCGCTCTGTGGATGGATATGGCAATCTAGGTACATGGCAGCCCGCGATGGAGATGGATGGATCCAATGCCAATGCGGAAGCAAGCACTGGGGAAAATTTGGCGCTGCTGGAATTTTAATTTTTCGCGAAAGCATTTCAGGTGGACGCGAGATTTTTCTGCAACATCGCGCACCGTGGGTTCATAACGGCGATACCTGGGGAATCCCAGGTGGTGCTAGAGATTCACATGAAAGTATTACCCAAGCTGCCCTGCGCGAAGCAAATGAAGAGACTGGAATTAGCCCAGAACATCTAAATCCGCTAGCCCTCTTTAGTGATGATCATGGCGATTGGCGATATGACACCGTACTTGCCGCTGCAGATAAACGACTATCTGCTGACTCCCCCAACGATGAGAGCCAGGAGATGCGCTGGGTACCCGTGGATGAAGTCACGCTCTTGGCGCTGCATCCAAGTTTTGCAAAGACGTGGTCTGACCTGAAAGTGATGCTTGAATCCCTTTGATTAATTCTCAGAAAATCCTTGGCTCAACCTTTCTAATGAATCTCTCACAACGGATTGATCTGATGTTCGCCACAGTGGCGGCATTGAATTGAGAAGCACGCTTCCATATCGCTTAGTGACAATGCGCGAATCAAGTATTGCGACAACTCCACGATCGTCAACGCTTCGAATCAAGCGTCCAGTGCCCTGTGCGAGTAAGAGCGCTGCACGTGGCATTGATACCTGCATAAATCCGCTACCGCCTGCAGCATCTGCTTGTGATGAACGCGCAGCCATCACAGGTTCATCGGGGCGTGGGAATGGAATGCGATCGATAGCTACCAAGATGCAGGAATTACCTGGAACATCTACGCCCTGCCAGAGTGACATGGTGCCGAGCAAGATTGATGTTTCATCCTTAGCAAAACGTTCAACGAGCGGCCCAACAGCATCCCCTCGCTTTTGCGTAATGATTGTTATCGGAAGTTCTTTTAAGACATCACGAAGATGCGCATCCGCTGCCTCTACCCCGCGCCATGAACTAAAGAGGGCCAAGGTGCGACCGCCTGCTGCGTCGATGAGTTCACCGAGTTCGGTCAGTACTTCTTTACTTGGACCATCTCGACCAGGTTCAGGAAGATGCTTCGGAAGATAGAGAACACCTTGTGCTGCAAAATCAAAAGGAGAGCCCACATCAAGTGTCTGGAAATTAGAAGGATCAATCTCACCTTCTTCATCTTCGCTCTCATCTTCGCTGCTCACACCAGCTGTCAGAAATCCAAGTGAACGTGCCATCGCATCAAAGCCGCTGCCGACGGTGAGAGTGGCAGATGTTGCAATGACTGGGGTCTTCGTTAACAAATTCTCGCGGAGTACTTCAGAGACTGATAGCGGCGCTAAATAAAGGGAAGAGAAGGTGGGTTCATACCAGAGCACGTGTGATGAGCCCATCTTTAACAACTTGCCGACCGTTGTCGTGATCTCTGTAACGGCACCTTTGACACGTGCCCGCTCTGCAATCCCATCTGGATCAATAATCTCTTCATCTGCGCGCAAGGCATCAGTTATTGCAGCACCGGCTTCACGAATCTTGCGTACTGGGGCTTCTAAAATACTCGGAATCTCTTCTAGTCGACCGAGCGCTGCAAAATCACCTTTGACGGTATCGCCGTAATCAGCCATGGCATCATGGAAATCATCGGCAGCCTTTGTAAAGGCATCACTGAGTTTGCCCGGCATATGTTTGCGCGCCATCGCGGCAGCACGTTGCACACGACCTGATGTGAGTTCTTCGGTCACGGCTTGCGTCGTGCGATCCATAAATTCGTGTGCCTCATCCAAAATCACAGCATCGCGCTCAGGCAAAATGGGATGTGAATCAACAATTTCAATAGCAAGCAGGGTGTGATTTGTTACGACTACATCTGCAAGTTGCGCCTTTGCTTTTGCGTTTACGGCAAAGCATTGTGAGCCATAAGCACAATTATCGGCTCCTACACATTCGCGCCCTGATGTTGAATTAGCCAGCCAGACACGTCGATCTACATCTGGGGCATCATCACGATCTCCCGTTGCACCTTTGGATTTTGCCCATGCAATCAGTCGCTTCGCATCCTTTTCCAGATACGAAGTCTCTAATACAAGTTCATTATCTGGATCCACTTCTTCGCTATTCATCTTCTGCAAGCAGATGTAATTGCCTACACCTTTATAAATTGCGTAGGTGATCTCGCGACCAAGTTCTTTCTCAAGCGCTGGAACCACTGCTGGCAAATCTCGCTCGACTAATTGACGTTGAAGCGCAAGCGTTGCTGTAGCAACTAATACTTTGCGACCATGGACAAGTGCCGGGATTAAATAGGCGAGTGATTTTCCAGTACCTGTACCAGCTTGAACCATCAGGTGATGCCGATCAGTGAGTGCACTAGAGACCGCCTCTGCCATCTCAATCTGACCCTTACGCGGTGCGCCGCCAATTGCGGCAACGGCTGCATCAAGTGCTGCTCGCGTTTTCGCCGCCAGGTCGCTCATGTTCGCACCTTAGCGAAGGATTGCCGCTGATTACTCTGGAATGTGGGCAAAAAATCGTATAGGATTTCCAAATATTCGCGACGAGTGGAGCTAGGTAATGAAGAATGTGAAGCGTCAATTCCCTAAGGTGAGCGAATTAGCTCCCCTGTTGCGCTTTACCCTCCCGAAATTTCCAACTCGTAAAGGTCGCCTTGCTAAAGCCCTCACAGTCTGGGATCTACGCCTGATTGCCAAACGCCGTACCCCTAAGGGTCCATTTGATTACACCGATGGCAGCGCCGAATCTGAAGTGACTCTCGCGCGTGCTCGTCGCTCTTATCTCGATCTTGAATTTAGACCAAATATTTTGCACGATGTAAAAAACGTTGACACCAGTTGCGAGATTTTGGGTGAAAAGTTTGCGATGCCATTCGGAATCGCTCCAACAGGTTTCACGCGCATGATGCATACCGAAGGTGAAATCGCTGGTGCGCGTGCGGCAGAGAAGTTCGGAATTCCATTCACGCTCTCTACATTGGGAACCACAACTATCGAAGATGTAGTCAACTCCGCACCAAATGGTGTTAATTGGTTCCAGTTGTATATGTGGAAAGATCGCGAAGCGAGCATGAAACTGGTCAAGCGCGCCCAAGATGCTGGCGTCAAACATCTCATGCTCACTGTTGATGTTCCTGCAGCAGGTGCCCGTCTGCGCGATGCTCGCAACGGACTAACGGTTCCTCCTCGCCTAACTATCAAAACTCTTTTGGATGCAGCACCTCGCCCAGAGTGGTGGATTAACTTTCTGACTACACCGGCGATCACATTTGCATCGATGAAGAACTGGGAAGGTACTGTCGCCGAGCTCCTCGACTTCATGTTTGACCCAACGATGACATTTGATGATCTTGAGTGGATCCGCGAACAATGGGATGGGAAGCTCTCGATTAAGGGCATCCAGACTGTTGAGGATGCAAAGATCGCTGCTAAATATGGCGCTGATGCAATCATCTTGAGTAACCACGGTGGACGTCAACTTGATCGTGCGCCAGTGCCGCTACATATGTTGGCTGAAGTAAAGAAGGAACTGAAAAACGATCTTGAGATTCATATCGATACCGGAATCATGCATGGTGCGGATGTTTTGGCAGCGCTGGCACTTGGTGCTGACTTTGCCTACGTTGGTCGCGCCTACCTCTATGGACTTATGGCGGGCGGACAAGAAGGCGTTGAGCGCATGCTGACCATTATGCAATCTGAGATGGTGCGCACGATGAAACTGCTCGGAGTGAATTCGCTGAAAGAACTTGAACCAAAACACGTACAGATATTGCAAACTCATGCTGGCCTAGGCCGCCTACCTGAAGGGAAGTAAGTCAATGCGCATAGCCCGAATCGGAAGTCTCGGCCAAGAAAAACCTGCCGTCGTACAAGGCGATGAATACATCCTTGTTGATTCGCTGATCGGCGATTGGTCACGCGCTACCTTGGAAGATGGAGCGATGGCAAAAGTTGCCGCTGCAGATCTCTCTGGACTTCCTCGCGTTGCTAAGGGCTCTACTCGTATTGGTTCACCAATTAACCGTCCCACGAAAGTAATTTGTGTTGGCCTTAACTATCTGGCCCATATCAAAGAGTCAAATGCAGAGACTCCTGCAGAGCCTGTCATCTTTATGAAAGCTCCCGATAGCGTTGTCGGTCCAAATGATGACATCGTAATTCCACCAAAGAGTCTTGCTACAGATTATGAGGTAGAGCTTGCAATTGTGATCGGAAAGCGCGCGCTCTATCTCAACTCACCAGCAGATTCCAAGAGCCACATCCTTGGTTACACAATCTCGCAAGATGTCTCTGAGCGTCACTGGCAGATTGAACGATCAGGTCAATGGGTAAAGGGAAAGTCATTTCCAACATTTAATCCAATTGGACCTGAGATTGTGACGGGAGATGAAATTAACGCAAGTAACCTGCGCCTATGGTGCAGTGTCAATGGCGTCATGAAGCAGGATTCAAATACAGATGATCTTCTCTTCGGTATAGATCACATCGTCTGGTACATCAGCCAATTTATGGAGTTATTCCCAGGCGATGTCATCAATACCGGCACACCATTTGGTGTGGGACTTGGATTTAAGCCACCTGCGTATCTCGCCGTTGGGGATACCGTTAAGACTGGCATCGAAGGTATTGGCGAGATCTCAAATAACTGTGTTGCGTATCGCGCTTAATTCTTAACTCTTCGGTAGATCAAAGATTGCAAGGGTGCTTGTAAATCCACCGTCGATTTGAATATCGGTTCCTGTCACAAAGTCACTTGCACTCGATGCAAAGAATGTTGCGATACCTTCAAAATCAGCTGGACTTCCCCATCTGCCCGCAGGTGTACGCGATAAGACGTGTTCAGGTAAGCCAGGAATTGCACGGGTTATAGAAGTCATCTCAGTAACAATCCAACCCGGCAAAATTGTGTTAACTTGAATATTCTGCGCTCCCCAAGCAGCAGCCAAACTCTTGGCTAACTGGACTACCGCTCCCTTTGTCGCTGAATAAACAGGTGCGATGCCAAGACCTTGCACACTTGTAAGGGATCCAATCAAGATGATCTTGCCGCCGCCACGCGCAGTCATTGATGGATAGACGCTCTGACAGCAGTGAAATACCGCCTTGAGATTCACATCGATGATCTGATCAACAATATCTTCGGTGTACTCCTCAGGGCGCATGCGAATATTGACGCCAGCATTAGCAAAGAGAATATCTATCCCGCCACAGAGTTCTATTGTGCGAGCGGTCGCGCTCTCAACTGCGCTGCGATCGGTGACGTCTACTTCAAGTGTGATGACTGTAGCGCCAAGTGCCTCGAGTTCACTCTTTGCTGCGGCGTTCTTTGCTGCATCTCTCGCCCAGATAACTATCGTTGCACCAGCTCGCGCCAGCCCTCGGGCACAACCTAAGCCGATTCCACCATTGCCTCCAGTAATTACTGCGACCTTTCCCTCTAAATGAAAGAGTGGAAGAGGTGTACTAGAGGTCAACTGACTTTCCTGAATCCATAGATTTGTAGAGAGCTTCAACCATCTTCAGAGTTCCTACATTCTCGGCAACGGATGAGCGAAGCGCTGCACCGGTAGAAATACTCTCCATCACAGATCCCATAGTTCCGATGAATGCATCGGGGAACCAACGAGTTGTTACTGGATATGGAAGCCAACCATCTGTTGGAACGACGGAAGAATTAATCTCAATCGTATCTACGCGACCGTTGGGATAGTCATAGAGCAATCCGAGAGTTCCACGAATCGATCCCTTATCTCCATCAATGCGATATTCGGCATAGTTATCGCCGCCGCGATTAACGTGGTTTGCATGTACGACAGATGTCACGCCACTGTTATAGAGCGCGGTAGAAATCGTACGAGTTTCACCAATTGGAAATTGCCCAGCGGTGCGTCCTGCTGCGCAGAAGACAGTCTTAGCATCGCCTAAGAACCAACGAATCAGATCGTGATAGTGAATTGAGTGCAACATGACTTCAAGGCGCTCAAGGTCTTTCGCCCACGGCCAGAGTTCCCACGGGGTCATGAGATTGACGTTAATTGAAAAATTACTAACCGTGCCAATCCAGCCGAGTTCGACCATCTTATGCGCGGCTGCAACACCTTCTTCAAAGCGAAGTTGCTGATTAACGGCTGCAACAATTCCAGCATCTTTAGCCTGCTTGACCATCAATTCACCTGCTGCAACAGTTGTTGCAAATGGCTTCTGAGCGAGAATGTGCTTTTTAGCAGCAGCAACCTGAGCGAAAATTTCTGGCTGAGCAGCTGCAGGGACTGCGATATCAACTATCTCCACCTGCGGATCTGCCAATAGCTCGGCAAGAGTTGCATAGACCTTTGGAATTCCATGGCGCGCTGCAACATCTTTCGCCTTTGCATTATCGGTATCAAAAATTGCTACGACTTCAAGGCCGGCCTTTGTATATGCGGGAAGGTGCGCACCATCAACAATTCCGCCTGCTCCACAGATACCAATCTTCTTACGGTGCTCAGGCTTTACTTCAAGGCGTACTGCATCGGCGATTACTTGAAATTGCTCAATCATGGCTGATCTTTTCCTTCTGCTTTGAGGTTCTCTGCCTGAGAGGTGCGATACAGAACAGTCTGTAGATGCTCTGTGTAGAGAACGAGTTCTTCATTATCTGCGCGAAAGATTTCATAGCTTACTTTAAAGAGACCCATGTTCTCGTACTTAGGTGTCTTCTCAAGAAGTGTGCGCATACCGTAGATAGTGTCACCGATAAATGTTGGCTTAATGAAACGTAACTTGTCGTAGCCATAACTAAAAGTGTTGACGTTGTTATGGGCAAAGAGGCCTAGGCCATAGCTAAATACCATCGCACCTGGCACTAGACGCTTTTTAAAGAGGCCGTGCTCGCGTGCCCAGATGTCATCCCCCACATAAGGATGCATATCCAAAACCAGTGAGTTAAAGAGCATCACTTCACCTTCAGAGATCGTGCGACGTAAAGATCGGTCGACTTCTCCTACTTGGTAATCCTCGTAAAGTTTGACATCTTGATTCCATACTGGAACCTCGTATCGCTTACCTTGATCTGGATTTGGATTCTTCATCTGACTCCCCCGTCTATATCCCGAACTCTTTGCGAATCTTCTCGGTATCTTCACCGACGTGTGGTGCACCCTTTGAATGCTTAATGGTCTTGCCATCAATACGTACAGGTGAGCGCGTAGTCGGAATCGAAATCTCTGACCCATCCCGTCCTGTGCGCGTGGTCTTCTGAGTCATATCTATCGCTGCAAATCCCTCGTGAGAGACAAGCTCTGGCAGCGTCAATACAGGTGCGCACCAGATATCTGCTGCATCCAAGATCGCTAACCAGTGCTCAGTAGTATTTGTCTCAAGCTTTGCACTCAACTTTTTCATAATCTCTTCTTGATGGCTCCACCATGACTTTGGATCCTCGTACTCATCAAGGTTTATGCCAAGCAGTGCGCCAAGTGCAGGGATTGGAGTCATTGCAATTGCAAGATAGCCATCACTGGTCTTATAGAGACCGTACGGTGCTGGCAAGAATGCATGTGCAGAATTTCCAGCACCACGATTGACGACAACGCTTGGATCAAAGAGGTTGGCAGAGATTAATTCAAATTGCAGGTCAAGCATTGATTCAAGAAGGCTTGACTCCACCATTCCACCAACGCCTGTGCGTTCGCGACGCAAGAGGAGTGCAATTACTCCTGATGCAAGATGAGTAGATGTGAAGATATCTGCCACAGCTAGTCCTACTGGAATCGGAGGATCTCCAGCACGACCGTTGAGCCACGGCAAGCCGGAGATTGATTGTGCAAGGAGATCTTGTCCTGGGCGATCCTTAAATGGACCCTCTGCACCGTATCCGGTTGCACTTCCGTAAACAATTCCGGGATTAACTTTCTTTACATCTTCATATCCAAGTCCAAGACGTTCGATCACACCGGGGCGAAAATTCTGAATGATGACATCGGCCTTTTTCACTAACTCCCAGACCTCTTTCAAGCTATTTGAATTCTTAAGGTCTGCTGCGAAACTTTCTTTGTTGCGATTCATAATGTGGAAAGAGAGCGTATCCCCATCTTTTTCCAGACCGGCAAAAGCAAGGGTGCGGCCAATATCTCCAGTACCTGGGCGTTCGATTTTGATAACACGTGCACCTAGATCTGCAAGGCGCATTGCCGAAACAGGACCTGCCAAAAACTGTGAGAAATCGAGAACAAGAATTCCGTTAAGTGGAAGTTGCGATCGATCTATCGAACTAGTCGACATGGAATACCTCAGGAATTGATGCCCACCATTCACCCTCAGCGCGATCACTGACTGGGCGCTGCAACGGCATACAGACATCCCACCATTCTTGAGTCTTTGGATCTGCTGCCATCTTCGCCATATCAGCATCGAAATCGCTACCTACATATTCAAAGTAGGAGAAGAGCAGCTCACCATAACGGTAGATGGAATAGTTCTGGATATTTACTTCGGCAATCTTTGCCAGCACTTCAGGCCAGACATCTGCGTGTAGGCGCTCGTACTCCTCACGGTTCTCATATGGCATTCCAATAACTGATGCATACCGTTGCATGATGATTCCTTTCGGTTGGTGAATTCTTTAGAGGTTGTAGAAAGCTTTAGCTGTCTTATGTGTGATCCAGTCTTGATCTTCTTGGCTATAGCCACTGATCACTTCAACTTGGGCTTTCCAAATCTCAACATAGGTGTTTCCAAGAACGATAACCGGCCAATCTCCACCCATCATCACACGATTTGCGCCGTAGGTCTTAACCATGAAATCCACATATGGCTGCCAGTCAGCAACGCTCCAGTTTGCAAGATCGGAGGCGGTATTAAGTCCTGAGAGCTTTGCATACACATTTGGGAAGGCTGCAATCTCAGCCATCGATGATGCCCATGGCTCCATCTCTTTGGCCGCAATCGGTGGCTTGGCAAAGTGATCGACAACGATCTTGAGCTTAGGAAACTTCTTAGCCAACGTCACGATGTTCTTTGTATGTTCTGGCTTGACCGAAACATAATCAAAACTCAGCCCCATCTTTTCAACGTAAGCCAAAGTCTCAAGTACGGCTGGGCGAGTAATCCACGCATCATCTGATTCATACTTGGGATTGGAATAATCGTGAGTCAGATTACGCACACCCTTGAAATACTTATTCTTGGCAAGAGTCTCTAACGCTGTCCGTGATTCATTGGGACGCTCAAAGGGAACCCAACCCACAACTCCCTGAACAAAATCGGAGTGCGCGGCAACATCGAGCATATAGAAAGTGTCATCGTAGGTATCAGCAGCCTGTACTAAGACAGAGCCGGTAACTCCTGATGCTGGAATCTCTGGTGCAAGACGTTCGGGCGTAAAGTCGTCATAAAGTGGGCCGTATGCCGGCTCAATCCAGCTGTATGCACGCTCACTCATCACCCAGAGGTGTTGATGTGTATCGATGAGTTCTCTTGCCATGGTTCTCTCCTTTTCCTAAAGAACGCCGTAGGCGTTCCATACCTCTCGTACGCTCTTACCTGATAACAAATCCTTTAACACTGTCTTCTCTGTTGCAGCGCGTGCATTAGCAAGTTCGCTTACTTTCGCTAAATGCTCTGCCGGAACAACAACTATTCCATCGCTATCTGCGATTACACCATCACCAGGATGAACTTCAACGCCACCACAGATAATTGGGATGCGAATGGCCTCAATGCGCATGCGTCCCTTGTAATCATAAGTACGTGATCCGTGACCAAATGCCGGGAAATCTAAGGCGACAACTTGTTCGGTATCGCGCAATGGACCATCTACGACAACACCTGTAGCACCACGGCCCTTAGCTGCAGCAGAGAAAAGTTCTCCCCAGAATGCTGAGAGACATTCACCGCCAGTACCAATAACTGCAATTTCACCGACCTGCAAGGTATCGAGAAAATCAATCCCCGCTCCGTAAGGATCCTTCTGGTCGTATTGGCTATCTGGAACAAATTTCACAGTTGCGGCTAATCCTGCTGCCCGCATTCCAGGGCGCAGCGCGCTCACATTTACATCCATCGCGTTATTGCGAACTCCGACGACATCGAGTGAGTCAGAGATCATTGCGCTACGAACGCGAGGGTCTAGATTCCAAGGCATTATTTCTTCCTCACCATATATACGTGGATAAATGCAATAACTGTCTCACCGCGTTGATTCGTAACGGTGACTTGTTCATCGACAATGCCGTACTCATCTGGCTTCTTGGCATGGTCTTTCTTGGCAACAATTGTTGCCTTGGATGTAATCGTGTCGCCGATAAATACTGGTCCAATGAAACGCACACGATCGTAGCCATAACTAAAGGCTGCCTCATTAATCTCACCAGCGAGCATTCCTACTGCCACTGAAAGAATGAGAGTTCCATGCGCTACTCGCTGGCCAAACTCCTGGGTTTTGCACCACTCGGCATCCATGTGATGAGGGTAGAAATCACCAGTTTGCCCTGCATGCAGAACAATGTCGGCTTCAGTGATCGTGCGACCAGTGCTGGTACGCGATGACTCAAGAGCGTACTGATCAAAGAGTTGTTGCATCGACTATTCCTTCACATGCTTCTGGTACATAGATGCGATCTCTTCGACATCTTTCTTGGTGACTTTCTTTTCAACCAAACACTTATGAATCACAAGTGAGCTCTGGAACTGAACATCTGGCCAACCTAGGACGCGAGGGCGAACCCACGCATTCTCAAGGGTGCGCAGAGTATTTCTAAAGAAATTCTGGCTCACTCCATTAAGAACGTGATCTTTCCAAGCGATGAGGTTTCCTGGCTGTCCCCCACCAAGGCCATACGTGGTTGCCTGAATCTCTGGCATGGAAAGTAAAAGCGCAGCCTCTGCAGCTGCCTTTGGATTCTTACTCCGAGTTGAAACAGCAATGCCAGCTCCGCCAAGTTGCGATCCGGTGGCACGCCCATCAAATGAAGGAAGATCGTCGTATATCAAAACGTTCTTTCGGAAACCCGCACGTGAGTAATTGCTATAGCCATACATGCAGATGCCGTAGGCATAGTCATCGGTACCACTTAAGACTTCAGCAATCTCAATCGGATTGCTCTTTGCACAAAAATCTGGAACAAGGCTGGCTAGCTCGACCATAAATTCAAGGACTTCTAGCGCCATGCCTTGATCAATATAAGTAGCGTTGCCTTGGAGTGGATGGCCTTTCTGAGCCATCAGCGTTGCAAAGGTACTAAATGCATCTACCGGCTTATGCGCCCAGAGTAACTCTTTCTTCTTTGCAAGTTCAAAGACTTCATACCAAAAGACTGGTGATCGATCTGCCTTGTCGGGACGAAATGCACTAACCTGTGCTGCAGTATCAATAGCAAGTGCCCAATGCTTTCCCTTATAGAGATATGAATCGTGTGATCGTCCAACACTTGTCGCTTCCAAAAGATCTAGCTGCGATGGTGTTGTGAGATCTTCAAAAGCGATAACGGCATCGGCATGAACCGCATCTGGCACATGCGGATGATCAATCACCATAAGGTCATAATCGCTATAGAACTCAGAGATATGTTGGTCCCCGAAGGCTAAAAGTGAACGAGCATCCCACTTAATTGAGATGCCACACTTTTGGATAAGGAGATCATTGGATTGAACGAGACAATCCAAACCGCGTTCGTGATCCCACGTCATTCCTTTGAGTTCAATAAGGGACATTACTTACCCACTACGCGCAGAATGTGCTCTGCAAACCAGTCACGAATTGTGATTCCATCTTCAATGTATTTTCCAAGGTTAAAGAATCCATGGATCATTCCGGGACAATCTTTATAGACGACATCATTTCCAGCAGCCTTAAGCTTCTCGTAGTAAGCAAGTCCATCAGCCTTGAGTACGTCATATTCGGCGGTAATCATGATGGTAGGTGGAAGTCCCGCAAAAGATTTGGCTGCATGAGGCACCGCATATGGGTTAGTACGATCGGATGCGCCATTGAGGTACATCTCCCAGAGCCACTTCATTCCGCGCTGAGTTAAACCATATCCATCTGCATTAGGAACATCTGGCGCATCAACAAACTCTGGTCCATTACATGGATAGATCAACCACTGGAAGGCGAGTTTAATTTTTCCGCGATCACGTGCAGCAAGTGCCACAGCAGAGGCCAAGTTTCCGCCAGCGCTATCTCCTCCCACTCCTAAGCGATTGATATCGATACCTAGTCGATCCGCATTTGCCACAGTCCATTCAAGACCTTCGTAGCAATCATTAAATGGGATCGGGAATTTATGTTCAGGAGCTTTCTGATAGTTGACGGAGACAATAATTGAATTTGTCTTCTTCGCCATTGATGCCATCTGGGCGTGATATTTCGCGATGTAATTTATTACCCAACCACCACCGTGGTAGTAAACAATGCCTGCTCGTTTAGCACCTGATGTAGCGGGAGGTGTGTAGATAGCAACTGCAATATCTGCAGTTGAACTAGTAAAGAATTCGATGGAGATATCGACAGAAGGATCTATCACTCCCCCGAGATCGGGTTGACCGTGTGAATATCCGCGCGCAACAGTTGGGCCCTGAACGCTGATGTCGGGAAGGTTTGCAGCTTTTGCTAGATCTAGGAATGCTGAAGCGTGCGGATGAAGGGCCATGAAAATACTATAGGATGTTCAGAGAACAGATACAAGGTCATCCCAGACCTTATTTTCAATGGTTTTATCGAACTCTCTGATATTTGTCTCAACTTCTGCCGCACTTCGACAACCCACAAGAACAGATTTAACTGCAGGATGGCGAAGCGGAAATTGCAGCGCAGCACTTGTGAGAGAAACCTTATGTCCCTCAAGCACTTCGCGAATTCTTACAGCTTTTGCAAGGAGTTCATCACTTGCTGGGGCGTAATCATACGTCGCACCTTTTACAGGATTAGCAAGAATTCCTGAGTTAAATACACCTGCTGCGAGGATATCTACATTGCGCTCAAGTGCTGCAGGGAACAATCCCTCTAGCGCTTTTTGGTCAAGAAGTGAATATCGACCTGCAATGAGAACCATGTCGATATCAGTCTCTTTAATGACACGTGTCGGTGTTTCGCATTGATTCATTCCAACACCAATTGCCTTAATGATTCCTTCAGATCGCATGCGATCGAGCTCTGGATACGCCTCCAGTATCGCCTCATCTGCATTGGCATCTGGATCGTGGATAAAGAGAATCTCTACGCTATCTAGCCCGAGTCGCTCCAGTGAACTTTCTAGGGACTGGCGAACACCGCGTGCACTGAAATCAAACTGTATCTTCACTGTGTTATCTGCATCCATAAAGAAATCATCAATGTCAGTTGTTGAGGGAACCAATAAGCGACCAATCTTGGTGGAGATAACAAAGGAAGAACGATCTCGTCCAGCCAACGCCTTGCCAATACGAACCTCAGCAGTGCCCTTTCCATAAAGGGGCGCTGTGTCAATAAAGTTAATACCGCTATCGAGAGCCGCCAGCACCGTATCTGTGGAATCGGCATCACTGACTGATGTATAGAGCCCGCCAAGAGCTGCAGTTCCGAGCGAGAGTCTAGAAACTTCAACACCGGTACGAAGTCGAACCTTGTCATTGTGCTTCATCATGCACTCCCTGTCGTTGCGTGGTCGCTGACTGCGGCCCTTCCTGCCTCAAGACGTGCTACTGGCACTCTAAATGGTGAGCAGGAAACATAATCCAAGCCCACATGATGGAAGAAATCAATGCTTCGTGGATCGCCACCATGCTCACCGCAGACTCCGAGTTTCATATCCGGGTTAACGGTGCGCACTTCATCGCAGGCAATCTTGACGAGAAGTCCGACGCCATCTTGATCAAGTGATTCAAAGGGGCTAAACGGCAAGAGTTCTAGATCGAGGTAACGTGGCAAGAATGAAGATTCAACGTCATCGCGACTAAAGGCCCAAGTGAGTTGAGTTAAATCATTGGTACCAAATGAGAAGAAGTCCGAGTGGTCAGCCAACTTAGCTGCAGTAATTGCAGCACGTGGTGTTTCGATCATGCTTCCGATACTTATCTCCATCTGCTCCCCTGCAGCTTCAAGGACGCGAGCAACTTCTTCTTCGAGTGAAGAACGGAAGTAGAGCAACTCACGTTGGGATGCCACAAGTGGAATCATGATTTCAGGAAGTGGGTCATACCCTTGTGCACGAACATGAAGTGCAGCACGTGTAAGTGCGCGTACCTGCATGGAGAAGAGATCTGGAATAAGTACACCTAAGCGCACACCACGAAGACCCATCATTGGATTTGATTCGTGCAATCTATTGACCGCACGATTGAGTGCAAGCTTTCGCTCATCGACAACTTCTCCGCGCTCTTGAGTCAGTGCAATATCGACGGCAAGACTTGCTTGATCTGTAAGAAACTCATGTAGGGGTGGATCAAGTAGCCGTACCGTGACTGGCAATCCACTCATTGCACGCAAAATTCCTACGAAATCACTGAACTGTAACTTCTCCATCTCGGCGAGAACTTCAGCTCGCTCTTCATCGGTTGTGGCCAACACGAGAGTCTCAACTAATACTCGCCGATCTCCTAAGAACATGTGCTCGGTACGAGTTAAACCGATTCCTTGCGCTCCCATACGGCGAGCAATTTCAGCATCTTCAGGGGTGTCAGCGTTTGCGCGCACAGACATGCGTCGAACGCCATCGGCGTGAGTAATAATGCGATGGATGCTTCGGATCAGTGCTGATGAAGTAGCAGCACCCGGATCAACAATTCCTTGTACATATTCAGTAACAACACTTGGTACAACGGCTACTTCGCCGAGAAATACTGCACCCGTTGTGCCATCGATCGAGATCAAATCTCCTTCTCGTACCGTGATATCACCACAGGTAAAGAACTTCTCTTCGATGTGCACCTCAATGCTTTCGGTACCGCAGACTGCAGGTCGTCCCATTCCACGAGCAACTACCGCTGCGTGAGAAGTTTTTCCACCACGCGCCGTCAAAATACCTTGGGCTGCAACCATTCCTACCAAGTCATCCGGATTTGTCTCTCTACGTACAAGAATTACCTTCTTGCCGGCAAGTGCTTGGTCTGCAGCATCGCGAGGATCAAAGACCACAGATCCCACCGCGGCTCCTGGGGAAGCCGCAATACCGCGAGTGAGCTCCTTAGGTGCTGACGCCTTATCAAATTGCGGGAACATCAACTGAACAAGTTGGTCGCCATTAACGCGAGTAAGGGCTTGATCCATCGTGATCGTGCCTTCATCAACAAGTTGAGTTGCAATTTTAAATGCAGCCTCTGCTGTTCGCTTACCCACGCGCGTCTGCAGGATCCAGAGCTTTCCTTGTTCGACGGTAAATTCGATATCGCACATGTCGCGGTAATGATCTTCAAGCAAAGCCATGATGCGATTGAGTTCAGCGTAAGCACCCGGGTTAACTTCTCCCAAATGCGTCAGTGGAAATGCATTGCGAATACCAGCAACAACATCTTCACCCTGTGCGCGTGGTAAGTAATCGCCGTAAGCACCCGGTGCTCCGCTGCCAGGATCGCGCGTAAAGCAAACACCGGTACCTGAAGTATCGCCAATATTTCCAAAGACCATCGCCTGAACATTGACTGCGGTACCAAGGTCTGCACTGATTCGCTCGCGACGACGATACAGCTGAGCGCGCTCTGAATTCCATGAATGGAATACCGCTTCGATGGCGCGCGTTAGCTGTGAGCGAGCATCAAATGGAAAGGCTGTGCCTGTATGTTTTTCAACGACTTCAACAAAGGCATCGCCTGCCTTGCGAAGTGCTGGGCCATCCAGATCAGCAATTGTTTTTCCACCAGCGGCCTTAATCAACGGCGCCGCCGCCTTTGCAAAGGCATCGGATGGAATATCGCAGACTGTTTTTCCGAACATCTCAATAAAGCGGCGGTATGAATCCCAAGCAAATCGCGAATCACCTGTAATTGATTCAAGAGTTGCTGCTACTTCTTGCGACATACCAACGTTAAGTACTGTCTCCATCATTCCTGGCATTGAAAACTTTGCGCCAGATCGCACTGAGACTAACAGTGGATTTTTTGGATCGCCGAAAGACTTACCGATCTTTGTCTCAAGAACAACAATCGCGTTATCGATCTGGGTTAGTAACTCATCACTGAGACCACCCGTACGCAAATA
Source organism: Candidatus Planktophila sp. (assembly GCA_044369465.1). GTDB lineage: Bacteria > Actinomycetota > Actinomycetes > Nanopelagicales > Nanopelagicaceae > Planktophila. Next base: position 13,644 of record JBILXG010000001.1, on the reverse strand, counting down.
ATCTTGACAAGCACGCGTAGTAATTGTGAATCCATCAGGAACAGGAATACCCAAAGTCGCCATCTCAGCGAGATTGGCTCCCTTGCCGCCCAGGAGGTCGGACATGGTTCGATTGCCTGCACTAAATGGATAGACCTTCTGGTCCATCAATCTCCCCTACTCTTTGATTGAACCAGCAAGCATTCCTTTTACCAAGCGTCTCTGAGACATGAGGAATACGATCAAAATCGGCAAGGCAACCAGAACACCCGCTAATGCAATTTCTGGCTTGTAAATTGGAACTGAGGTAGCTCCAACGCCTGGATTGATTGCAGGCGTTGAATTAAATAGGAAGCCAAGACCCAACGGAAGTGTGTAGTTCTCCGAAGAGTAAAGAAGAATGTAAGGCAAAAAGTAATTAGCCCAATTACCAATAAAAGCAAAGAAAGCTAGCAAACTAATGAGCGCTCCCGAGAGTGGGAATGCGATCTTGGAATACAGCTGCCAATCAGTACATCCGTCTAATCGCGCAGACTCGTAGAGCTCAGGAGGAATAGTTGTTGAATAATAAATATAAGAAAGGAAAGTACCAAATGGGTAAAGAGAGGAAATCAAGATTACGGACAGCGGATTATCTACTAAGCCAACTTGATCCATGAGCACAAAGAGTGGGACGACAAGAGCTACTGGTGGAATCAACATCATGATAAGCGTACTAATTAGCCAAACCCTTTTGAATCGTATTCGCGATGCTGATAAAACAAAACCAGCTAGAGAGGCTGTTGCTGTAGCAATAATAACAATTGCAATGTTGAAAACTACGGAGTTAACTACCCACTGCTGGATTACCCCATCATCAAAAAACCTTAGGTTGTTCCAAGCATTGAAGTAGCCTTTAAAATTTCCAAAGGATAGGGGTGCATTATTTACGACTTCCTCATCAGTTTTTGACGGGGCCAAGAGCAACCACGCCATAGGAATGAGGCTAATAAGTGCGAAAAATATCAACCAGGAATTGACGAAAAACATTCCTACTCGACTTTCTTGGGCGAGTAATTTCTTCTTCTTTGAGGTATTAAATATCGTTTTCATGTAGTTAACTCCTAATCAGATTCTTTATCGGCATTTGTCTTCACATCAAACATGTCCGTTTTGAAGATCACAATTAGCGCTCCTATGAGACTTGGAATCAACAGGATGATCGAGAGTGCAGAGGCGCCACCAAAATCGCCAGCTTTAAAAGCTAATTCGTAACTCAGTTGGTCGAACGACCATGAACTTGCAATACCTACATAAACTCCTGTATTTAAAAGTTGTGGTTCAACGAATATCTGCAGACCACCTGCAAAGACCAAGACCGCCATGTACACGACATATTTTTGGATGAGCGGTAATTTAATCTTCACGGCCAATTGAAACGCTGAACAACCATCTACCCTTGCCGCCTCAATAATCTCTGAGGAAATGTTCTGCAGTGACCCGTACTGAATCAAAATCCAATTTCCAGCTAATGCAAAAAATGCCATAATCGCGATTAAATAAGTGAGATTTTCTGTCTGCCAAATTTGACGGGCAGAATCTATTCCAAAAAAGTTCAAAACTGGTTTTATAGGACTGATGGTTGGCTCAAAAATTGCCCACCAGACCAGAACCGCCACAGCACCGGAGACCGAGGCGGGGACGATATAAGCCAAGCGAAGATATCTGCCCCACTTTGTTGTTTTCACATCGAGCATTAATGCCATCACGATGACCGTGATCATCATCATGGGGATAAAATAAAGCATAAATCCACCGACATTTTTTAACGCAACTGGGAATCTAAAATCTTGAACAACGATGCTAAACGCATCCCAACCACCATCTTGATTGATGAGAGATGGAGTTGGCACCTCGGCAACAGCCATAAATAGGGGTAGGACCCCAAAAGCTATGAGGAGAAAAGCGTACGGCGCTAACATAAGAGACATCACAAAGTTACTCTGCTTATACCGTTTCGTCTTAGCCACAAATTCTCCTCAAGTTGTTTTTCAGAAAGAGTGGAGGATTTCGTTAAACGAAATCCTCCACTCTTTTTTACTGATTAATGTAATCCTTACGGATTACTTTTTGGTTGTGACCTCATAGCCCAGCTGCTGTGCCAGGTTCGAGGTGTATGCCGCATAGGCTTCAAGAGCCTTCTGCAGATTCTTTGACTTTGCTAGCTCAGGACCGAAAGCAGCACCCCATGCTCCATCAGCATCGTAGCGAACCGGCTTTACGCCTGTCCATACCTTGCCTGCTTGAGCAGCCATTGCTGGATAAGGACTTGATGCATAATAAGGATCAGCATCAATCTTTGCTTTCCACAATGCATTTCCCTTGAGACTTGCAGGGAAAGTAGGAGCTCCAGTACTGCCATCTGGGTTCTTCACGTCGACAACATTTCTCTTGTCACCAGTCATGAAGAGCGCAAAATCTAGAGCTTGTCGTGGGAACTTGGCATGAGGAGAAACGGTGTAAATACCACCACCCCACTCGCCAGAGTAATTGACCTTTTCACCATCCCATACAGGCATTGGTGCTGCAGTCCAAGCCCCAGCAGGCTGCGCAAATGAACCAGCTGGTCGAATGACGAATTCGCCATACCATGATGGCCCAATGTGAGCTACAAGCTTGCCTGCCTTCGCAATTGCAGCATACTCTGGTGAGAATGCTGAACCTGCATAGTAGACGCCTGCATCAATGAGAGGCTGAAGTGCAGTGGTAACTCGTGTGCACTTAGGGTCCTTTGCATTAATGAGAACACGTGTTGCACTCAACTCATTGTTCAATGGGCACTGTGAAGGCCAGAAGTAACCTGAGTATGCAGCTGCATCACTTAAAGCACCCAATGAGTACCCTGGATGCTTGGCCGCTAGGTCTTTACCAATGGCAAACAATTCGCTCATCTTGGTTGGGACTTTGTAACCAAACTCAGCGAATAACTTTGTGTTGTACCAAAGCACACTTTGAGCCATATCATTTTTAATAGCGTAATACTTACCATCTGAGCCCTTTGACCAATCATTCAGTTTTCCGAAATCTTTGATCTCAGCCTTAGTTAGTAAGCTCGAAAGTTCACGTGCATTAGCAATAATTGGGTTTTTAAGCACTGCTACATCGTTTGGTGGGCCGAAGACTACATCTGGCCAACCTTTCTTAACTCGGTTAAATAGCTGTACTTTTGCCAACAGGTCGCCCTGTGCGTGAAGTTCTACCTTCACATCAACTTTGCCCTTCATGATTTGTGCGTACAACTTTGCACCTGGTAGACGTGGTGCATCTACCCAGACGACGATCGATGGTTTAGCAGCTTGAGCTGGCATCGCCATGACTGTTGTACCTGCAATTGCAGTCGCCGTAGCGATCGCAATTAGTGAGTACTTCTTCTTCAAGGTGTTCCCCCTCTGTAGGTCTGGCGTCGGCGCCTTGTTGCCAATCGAGCCAGTTACCGAAATACTAGGGGGAGGAATACTATTTCGTATAGTATTTTCAAAGTTTCTTTTCGGAGTTTCGCACCCCCGCAAGCGCGAATCCTCCAGTTGTTATGAAGCCGTTATAAACGAGGAGAGAAGGCAGACCGAAATGAAGATCACCAACGTTGAAGTTGTACTTGAGGAACGTCCTGGCTTCTCCCCTGCATTTGTCTGGCGAAAAAACCTGCCCGGCTCGGATGCTTCCAGTACTGGCGCATGGCTGGTCATTGAAACCGACGCTGGCATCACCGGCTTTGCTTCAGCTCCACGTGGAATAATTTTTAAAGATTACGTCGATCGTCGATTTAGAGCAGAATTCATGGGACAAGATCCATTGATGCGCGAGCATTTGTGGGAGCGCGTTTGGGAACTTGATCGCATCGAACGTTTTGCGCCAAATATGACCCACGTATTCGATGTTGCGTTGTGGGATATTGCAGGCAAGCATGCAAATCTTCCTGTGTACAAATTGCTCGGTGGCTATCGCGAATCTATTCCTGCGTACGCATCAACGGTTACATACTCTTCCATTGAAGAGTTTCTCGATATTGCAGATCAAGCACTAGCTCTTGGCTATCCAGCGATTAAGTTGCACGCATTCGGAGATGCAAAGAAGGATGCGCTGCTTGGTGAAAAACTTCGTGCACATGTCGGTGATGACATTCCGTTGATGTATGACGGATCAGCAGGGTTTGATCTTGAGGACGCGGTCTATCTTGGTAACGCACTCTATGACAGTGGATTTGCTTGGTATGAAGAGCCAATGCGCGAATTTAGCGTTACTGCCTATAAGTGGCTTGGTCAGCGCGTGAAAATTCCTTTGCTCTTGGGCGAGGTAACAGATGGTGCCCATATGAGCGCTGGCGACTTTGCCGCAACTGGTGTCGCAACATCTCTTCGCACAAGTACTTTCTTACGTGGTGGATTTACCGGCGCGATGCGCATCGCACACCTGGCTGATGCTTATCACCTTCGCGCAGAGGTCCATGGCATGGGTCTTGAGAGTGCGCATCTCTGTATGGCAATTAAGAACACTACCTATTACGAATCACTCATCTGGGGTAATCCAATGAAGCGAGAAGCACTCGTTGATGCCCAAGGAAATGTTCATGCTCCAAAGGGACCTGGCGTTGGCTACGAAACGTTGTGGGCGGAATCTGGCGTCCCTAAGGGCTTAGAAAAGTATGTGAAGTAATGACAAAGATTATTGGTATCGAATCATTCGATGTTCGCTTTCCCACATCGAAAATGCTTGATGGTTCAGATGCTATGAACCAGGATCCAGATTATTCGGCAGCGTATTTACGAATCACCACCGATAAAGCTGGACTCCATGGTGACTCTTTAGTTTTTACAATCGGTCGTGGTAACGATGTGCAGATCGCTGCTATCAATATGCTCACATCAAAAGTTCAAGGCCTCACCGTTGAAGATGCATTTGCACGAATCGGTCAGATCGCACGTGAACTCAGTGGTGATAGCCAGATTCGCTGGTTAGGGCCAGATTACGGCGTCTTCCATATGGCAGCAGGTGCGGTCCTTAATGCACTCTGGGATCTCTTTGCTAAAGCAAAGGGTGTTCCACTCTGGAAACTCTTATCCGATATGACTCCAGAGCAGATTGTTGACGCGATTGATTTCAGGTACATCACCGATGCCCTTACTCGCGAAGAGGCGCTCGACATTCTTCACCGGATGCACTCAAATAAGGATGCTAACGAAGAGGTTCTGCGCACTAAGGGTGTGCCTGCGTATACAACTTCTCCTGGCTGGCTTGGTTATACCGATGAGAAGATGCTTGATCTCACCAAAAAGGCTATGGATGATGGTTTCAAACTCATCAAATATAAGTGTGGAAAATCAATCGCAGATGACCAGCGCCGCCTCGGCAAAGTCCGCAAACTTGTCGGTCCTGACTTTAAGATCGCAATTGATGCCAACCAGGTCTGGGATGTAGATGTCGCAATTACCTGGATTAATGCGCTTAAAGATTACAAATTGCATTGGGTTGAGGAGCCAACAAGTCCTAGCGATGTCATTGGCCACGCAAAGATCGCAGCTTCCGTTGCGCCAACACCGATTGCTACAGGTGAAATGGCAAGCTCTCGCATCATCTTTAAGCAACTTCTTCAAGCAAAAGGCTTCTCTGTCATGCAGATAGATGCCACACGCGTTGCTGGCGTGAACGAAAATCTTGCGAACATACTGATGGCTGCCAAGTTCGGAGTTCCAGTATGTCCGCATGCAGGGGGTGTAGGGCTGTGTGAGATGGTCCAACATTTAGCAATGTGGGATGCGGTGGCCGTCTCGGGACATCACAGCTCTCGCGTTGTTGAATTCGTGGACCATCTCCACCAGCACTTCCTCGAACCAGTTTCAGTTAAGGGTGGTTACTACTTAGCGCCACAACTTCCTGGAGCTAGCGCAGAGATGCATCAAGCGAGTATCGATGAGTTCACCTTTCCGAGTGGCTCTTACTGGAAGAACGAGGCAAATTCATGAGCGATGAATTCAAGGGGCTAGTTGCAGTTGTCACTGGCGCAGGATCCGGAATCGGATTAGCTGTTGCTCAACACTTCCACGACAACGGTGCAAAAGTTTATGGACTTGATCTTCAAGAAGGATCGATGAGCCCGTATGCGCACTTCATTAGTTGCGACATTGGAGATCCAGCAAGTGTGAACTCAGCATTTGCCGAGTTAGCAAAGCAGACACAGGTCATCGACATCCTTGCAAATAACGCTGGAGTCGGTGCCACCGGAACTGTTGAAGATGCCAGTGAAGAAGATTGGCATAAAGTTCTCAACATCAATGTTGTTGGTACATCTCGCGTGAGCGCTGCAGCAATGCCACTTCTTCGCAAGAGTAAGTCCCCTGCCATTGTTAATACATGTTCTATAGCAGCAACAGCTGGCATCCCAAAGCGTGCCGTTTACAGTGCGAGCAAGGGAGCGATTATGTCTCTCACATTGGCTATGGCTGCCGATCATGTGAAGGAAGGAATCCGCGTGAACTGCGTCAACCCTGGAACTGCAGATACTCCTTGGGTAGCTCGCTTGCTCTCACAGGCTAAAGATCCAGTGGCAGAGCGCGCTGCGCTCGAGGCTCGCCAACCTATGGGACGTCTCGTAAATGCCCCAGAGGTTGCATCGGCAATTGCCTACCTCGCAAGTCCCCGACAGGCTTCAACTACTGGCACAATTCTCGCAGTAGATGGCGGCATGCAAGGGCTTCGACTTCCGAAGTAACCACTTGCTCCGTATGTAGTGGAGAGGTTGGTCTGACTGTGGCAACAAAGAAGACCGCCGCCCGCGCCACTAAGCGCACTCCCCGTAGATCTGTTTTGTCGGATGAAATCTACGACATGATTAAAGCGATGATCTTTAATCATGAAATTGAACCCGGTGCTCGCGTTAATATTGATTCACTCTCAGTACAACTTGAAGTTTCTCAGACACCGGTACGCGAAGCCCTTGCTCGCCTCGAATCTGATGGCCTTATTGCTAAAGAACCGCTGAAGGGTTACAAGGCGACAGAACTTCTATCGATCAAAGAGTTGAACGATCTCTTCCAATTTAGATTACTGATTGAGCCTTGGGCTGCCGAACAAGCAGCGAAGGTTATCGACAATACTGGTAAGACTGCGCTAAAGGCTGAGATGCAGAGTGCCAAGACTGCCCTGAAATTTGCTGGCGATGGACAGTTCCAGGCGCTGACTGAGCATGACTCACGCTTTCACACTCTCGTTGCAAGCATCTCGGGCAATAACACCGTGGCAGAGTTCTACGAACGCACTCACTGCCACCTTCACTTATTCCGCTTATACATGGCAAATAAACTTCATTTAATCGACGGTGAATCACGGGCTGAGTTTGTGCAAGATTTATTTGAAAAGTATTACCAGAGCGGTTCTGGTCAGCTTGCGATCAAAGAACACGATGCAATTGCCAAAGCGATCCTTGAGCAAAATCCGAAGGCGGCAAAAGCGGCGATGCATGCTCACATTGAGTCATCGTTAAAGAGATTTTCACCAGCTGCCGCTGCTCGAAATTAAATACCTGTAAGTCCTTGCAATTGGCTATATCCTGATCTAGATTATCCTATAGGATTTTTAGAGATAAGGGTGAGTGATGCTTTCAAAGATAAAGAGTATTGAGATTCGTGCATGCCGCGGCGGCGATGAACTTGAATCACTCGACACAGTTGCTGCGGTAAAACTTCCCGGCGGATCCCGCCCCGACTTCACAGTTGTCACCATCACAACCGAAGATGGCGTGCAAGGAACTTCATTTGGTTTCGGCGCACAGGATGCAAAGGCAGCAGCTGCAACGATGTCACAGGTCAAGCCATTTTTTATCGGCCGCAGCGCACATGATTCTGCAAAGAATATGAAGGATTTCGAACTCTACGATCGTCGTTGGAACCACGTACCGATCTACTCATACGCTCCCTTTGATAATGCATGCTGGGACATCGTCGGAAAGATGGCCCACCTTCCTGTCTACAAGATTCTCGGGGCAGCGCGCGAGAAAGTTCCGCTATATGTCTCTTCCATGTTCTTAGATGGTCCTGAGGATTACGCACGACAAGCACTAGAAGTAAAAGCAAAGGGCTACAAGGGTTACAAGTTGCACCCACCAGGGGGCCTTGATCTTGATATTGCTTGCTATCGCGCAGTACGCGCGGCTGTAGGAGATGACTTCACACTGATGGCAGATCCAGTGATCATGGCTTCTTATGAAGAAGCGCTAAAGGCTGGTCGCGAACTCGAGCGTCTGGGATACAAGTGGCTAGAAGAGCCTCTCCTTGATGTCAATCTCAATGGACTTAAGAAACTTCGTGAGAAGTTAGATATTCCTATCTGTGGCACAGAAGTTATTGCCGGCAATCAATACAGCGTCGCACACTGCATCAAGGAAGGCATCGTCGATATCGTTCGTACCGATGTCTCATGGCGTGCAGGTATTACCGCTGTAATGAAGACTGCTCACTTAGCTGAAGCTCATGGCGTGCAGTGCGAACTACACACCACGATCTATCACGGCCTGGAGCAGGTGCAGTTGCATCCATCTCTTGCAATTAGCAACTGTGAATTCTTTGAAACGCTCTATCCATTCGATGATTTCCAATTTGGAACAAAGACACAGCTCAACATTGTCGATGGTTATGTGATGGCACCAGTCGGCGAAGGTCTATGTATTGAATACGACTGGGACTTTATTGATAAGCACACGGTCGCTGTTCTTTAGCGACCCGAAGAGATTGTGGCGGTTCTTTAACACTTACTGCGCAACGATGTGAAGAAGTGGTTGGCCGGATGCATATCTGGCCAATTGCTCTTCTACCAACTTTCGCCCACGAGGTGTAAAGGCTTCGCTATCTCCCCCAACATGTGGAGTGATAATTACATTGCGCGCTTTCCATAGCGGATGATCTGATGGAAGTGGTTCTGGATCTGTCACATCAAGTCCAGCAGTGATTCGCCCTGAATTGAGTTCTGCGATCAGCGCCTGCGTATCTACAACCGGGCCACGCGCAACATTGACCAGGGCTGCCCCATCTTTCATCGCAGCAAGGCGATCTGCGTTCATCAAATGTCGTGTTTGATCATTTAACGGAACAATCAAAATGATGACATCAAAGGTAGGAAGCAGTCGATCAAAGTGATCGAATGTAAGCGCGCCATCCTTACCTGATCGTGAAAATGCGGTGACGTTCACCTCAAAATTTTCGAGCATCGTGCCGATCATCTTGCCGATATTGCCGTATCCAACAATTGCCACATTGGAATCAGAGAGAGATGGCTTGCGGACATGTGCCCAGCGCTGTGCCGCTTGGTCAATTGCAAAGTCAGCAAAGCCACGGCGAGAAGCGATTGCTAGCGCAACGGCGAGTTCAGCAGTTGATGCATCATGCACACCTGCCGCATTACAAAGAGTTACTCCCTCTGGACGAATCTTGAGCACATCATCAACGCCAGCATTTGGAGATTGAATAACTTTCAACCCCTTCATATCTGGAATCATCGCAATTGCTGCCGGTCCACCCATGTAGCGCGGAACGTAAAATTCAACTTTATCGAGATCTCCAGCCGCAGGAGCGATTCCATCAGTAGGCAGATGTGTGACGCCTGCAGGCAGATTCAGATCTGGCCACTGGGTCCATACAACTGTCATTGGTTACGTCCAGTAATGATTGGATCCCAATCAGCACGTGATGAATATGGAGTCTCATAGGTTGGCTTATTCACATAGCGAGTGTATGAGAAGTTAAGGGTTGCACCAGATCCTGCCGATAAATCGAGTGTGAGCCACTTGGAATTCACATCATGAGTTGAAGATGAGCCATCTTCGCCAGTGATCGTGACCTTGTCGAAGCGATTCTCACCAAAGCTACCTGCCTGCAAGATCAAGGTGCGAGACTCGCTCTTATTCAAGTTTGCAACGACAACACGAAGTGCATCAGCGCTGACTTGATCGACCATCGCGCTGACATCCTCTGGCAGACCCGGGCGTGACTTCTCGCCATCGAAGTAGCGCACCTTGCCATGTTGCAAGCCACCGTGAGAGATATGCATCGGTGCTCCAAAGAGCATCTGCGCAAGTCCTTCGAAGTAGACAGGGTTAAATTCTTGCCACGCATGGATGTTGTATCCGGGAACACGCAGATCAAGTCCCACAACAACATCTGCTGTAGCTGGATCGTATGAATCCCAGTTGCGTGGATTTCCAGTATTCGAACGCATCTTGTGCAGCTGAATCTTTATAAGCTCAAGATTTGCCTGCAAGATCTCTGTTGGATAGTTTGGCAAATGACCTTGGATAAATTGGAACCACGGCAAGGTATTTGCGATGTAATGCTTGGAATCTCGCCCAGTTCCTTTCTCTCCCCCAGATTCGCCAATCTCTCCCCCAGATACGCCAGGAATATAGACAGCATCCCAATTGTTACGCGGCAAGGCCATGATGCGATCAAGATCTTCTTGCGCCATCGAAGTAGTCCAGATATAGATCATGTGACGGGCAGATGGAAATCGATAATCAGCCCAACCTGCATCAAAGTGGCGATGTGGAACCTTGGTAACGCCATCTACTTCTTTACGCAGTGACCAGATCAGATCAAATTGCGAACGTGGAAGATCGAGATAACTGTAATCACCTGTCATCAAGACAGCATTCATCGCCGCATTGGTAATTGGCTCCATGATGGTCACAAAGCCATGCGGCCAACGCCATCCGTAATACCCGCCCCACCACTTGCCATCGTTAAACTCACCGATTTCACCAGATGTTCCGATGTTGTCAGGCATGATGCCGCCATTGTCATCACGTCGTTTCATCCACGCCTTGATGTAATCAAGTGCGATCTGCTTTGTCTTTTCATCATGTGAATACATGTAGGCATGGGTCAAGAGCGAGGTTGAATTTAGATTAAGTGGGACATCTCCCCTATTCATTCGCTCATTCATCTTCTTGATGAGATCGTCATAGACTTCTGGATCTGACCAGTGACAGAGCATTGATGAGAAATCTGTCTTAACAACATCTTCATACGGAGCCAAATAATCATCTAAAACAGTGCGATGGGTCTCCCAATCTTCATGAGTAACAACTTGGCGAGGTCCCTTACTGCCGGTTAACGGAGAGAGCATCTGCTTCTTCACTGGATCGTAATTCTTCGCCTCTTTATCTTCACCGGTATAGAAACTGGCAAAGCGTGCTGCGCGTTGGCGATCAATGAGCGACTCTGGCTTCGTAAGTCCAAAGAAGTAGTGATAGAGATATCCCTCACCGTGGTGCATCCAGTCGTAGTACCCATCGAACTCGCGATAGATCTGTCCGTACTCGGTCCACTGCATCGTGATCGCATCCCACATCTTGCGAGCAAGTTGATAGACCTCTTCGTTGCCACCGATGCTATAGAAAAGTGCCAAGTTCATAAATGCTTCATACGGATCATCTGATCCATCCATACTTGGCCACACATCGCGCCAGATCAACGAACCATCACTGCGTGTGTACCGCGCAACGAACTCTGGTGCTGCCGCATTGAGTTTGTCGATGATCTCTCGCTCGAGGTGAGCCCACTCTCCTGGTGTTGAAGGAGTTGTGATGGATATACGTGGATGCGATGATTTGCTCATCTCAGGATCGTATAGGATCAAAAGCCTGCAATCAATGGTTAAAGCGCGTTGCCAAGACTTTTCCGCACTCAATTAACCAGTGCTGGCTATCGTCAATCGCTGATTGAACAGTTGGCGCTAGTTCAATAAGGCTCAGAATAGAAGATAATTCTGCATTCTTATTCACCCCACAAGCAATCATCACTGGACGTTCAATCTCTTCCGCTAACTCCAACAAATATCCCACTGCTTTGCCGCGGTAGCTCTGATCATCAAATGATCCTTCCCCGGTAATCACACAATCTGCTTCTTGTATTTTCTCTTCCAGTCCAATGAGTGCGGAGACACTTTCTACTCCACTGACAATCGTTGCTCCAAGCAACACTGCTAATCCGCACGAGACTCCCCCGGCTGCGCCAAAGCCTGCACGGTCTTCCACGTATAGAACTTTTAGAAACTGCAGAAGTCCTTCATTTAATAAACGTACCTGATCTACATCCGCACCTTTCTGTGGTCCAAAGATATGTGCAGCTCCGTTGGGTCCGGTTAGAGGTGATTGCACATCAACCAATACTTTGATTCCGCGCGGAAGATTTCGATAATTGGCCGGAGTTTCAACATGAGCTAATCGATGTAAATCCCCACCACCACGAGCAAGCTCTCTTCCATCCGCATCTAGCCCTTTAAATCCAAGTGCCGTTAGTGCACCCATACCTGCATCAGTAGAGGCTGATCCACCAACAGCAATAAGAATTTCATTGACGCGTTCATCCGCCAGTGCCGCTTTAATCGCCTGACCCAAACCAAAAGAGTGCGCACCCAACGGATCTAATTGAGCTACCGTTGTAATTCCACAGAGCGTCGCCATCTCAATTACGGCGGTGTCTGATCCCACTAATAACCACGATGATTGATGTTCAATACCTGTTGCACCTTGCACCGTAATGGGAATTCGTACTGAACCGGGAGTTACGCTCTCAATACAATCAAGAGTTCCTTCTCCACCATCTGCAAAGGGTGCGATCACTATCTCATCGTTCGGCCGAGATATCTTCCAGCCATCGGCGAGAGCCTTGGCTACTTGCGCACTCGTTGCACTGCCCTTAAATGAGTCAGGTGCGATAAGAATCTTTGCCACAGGCACACACTACCTATCCTCGAGGCGGCTTATAAGAAGCTTTCTTTATGCCTGGCTTTGGAGTCGGCGTAGGTTTCACTGCCTTCGCACTCACAGTCTTCTTCACCGCGATACCTGAAATTGTCTGCTTTATCTCTGTAGCCGTTGGGAACTTCTCATCATTTCCTTTATCTACGGCAGTGATTCGACATTGTCCGTTGGTAATTCCAACAACGCTTAGGGAGTACTTGCCCGTTGCCTTATTAAAGGTTGTAGCAACTCTGCATACTGATGGAGTCTGAGAAAAGACCTTGAGGCCAATAGCCATTTCTGGATCTTTAATTGAGACAGAACTTCCCTGTTCGGCTAATCCCAACGCAAATTTAAATGGACCCGTCCCTTTAAATGTTGGCAGCTTTGGCACTGCGATCTTGGTGAGCATCTTCTCCACAACCGGTTCGTCAGCCTTAACTTCGCGGCTTTGAGTAGTCATTTCTGATGGTGAAGCGGGAGGTTCAATAATCGTCACAGGAGGAAGCTCAACTTTGGCTGTCACTGTTTCAACAACCTTTATAACTTCCTTCTTCTCTTCCACTACTGGAGCCGGAATAGATACTGGAGCAGGCGCAATCACTGGCGCTGGAATAACTATGGGCGCAGGAATAAATACTGGAGCTGGCGCAGGAACAAAAATAATTGTTGGCGCAGGTGGTGGCGGTGGCGCGATCACAATTGGAGTTGGTGTTGGTGTTGGTTCCGGCGTTGGCGTTGGTGTTGGAGAAGGTTCAGGTGTTGGCTCCGGCATTGGCTCTGGAGTTGGCTCAGGTTCTGGAGTTGGTGAAGGTGAAGGTTCCGGAGTTGGTGAAGGTGAAGGTTCCGGAGTTGGTGAAGGTGAAGGTTCCGGAGTTGGTGAAGGTGAAGGTTCCGGA